>CAZPJX010000135.1:1539-7305 GCA_964586985.1 uncultured Gemmatimonas sp.
CCTGTCGCTACGCTGCGCCACCAGGTTGCTCAGTGGTACCGTGAGCAATTGGCAGACTCACCGCATGTGCTTGCCTCCGTCGTGCCCGCCGGATGTGACGATGGCTGTCTCCGCTTTCCAATTTTTTTGCGCCGAGACGAGTCCGGCCTGCTTGCGAGAGACGGAGTTGCCCAATTCTACCCGAGGTCGCTTGCCGACTACCCGGAGCTCGCATCGTTTGTGAACAACACGACGCTCCAAATGCGCGGAGCCGAGTTCCTGGCGGCGCGTCTTCATACCTTGCCCACCCACTCTCTTCTGACGCACGAAGATCGAAGGCGGGTCGTCTCCGCTGTTCAGGGACGAATCAGGCGCGCGCGGTCCGCCACAATCCAGTCTCCCACCTGGGAGTAGGTGTGATAAGCGTGAGAGAAGTCGCTCTGACGATCCGGCCCTACGCTTCTTGAGCGGGCCTCGCGATAGGTGTTGGGGGTGAGCTCCTCGATTCGAAACGCCACAACCCCGCCACCATATACCTGACGGCAATCCTGGCCAAATCGAAGCAAGCCATCACCGGTCTTCAGAATCGGACCAGCCATCCGCGACCCATCAAGGGAAAGCCGCAGCGGCGAACAGGGATGGCACCTGTAGGGTCCCATTGGGGAGGCCGCGACAAATAGCTGCAGATTGTTGTCGTGATTTCCATGACGAGCATCCGAGAAAAACAGGTACCAGAAACCCTCATGCTCATACAGGACCGGATCGGCCGCCACCGTGTTGGCCAACAGTGTGGCCACTCGAGTCCACGGTCCGGGAAAGCTCGTGGTCTCATACAGATCAAGGCGCCCAGTACCTGCCTGTTCCGGCATCATGTAGACAGCACCATCGTGTTCAAACACGAAGGGAAATGACAGATGGCCGTCGATCTCCAGCACGGTTCTCCGGCCGGCCATGTCAATGGTTCCGTCCTCAAGAACGGAGGCGGCAGCAATCACACCATGCCATTCGTTGTTGTAGTCCAGCTCCTCAAAAAAAACCACGGTCTGTCCTGCATGCACCATGAGAAATGGATCCGCAAAGAATCCGTGCACTCTGGGCTCAACCCAATGGAGCGTGGTCGGCAGCTCTGGCGGGTCGGAGGGGCCGGCATCCGAAACTTGCGCGATACCGATATTCCATTGCGTCGCCTTCCCCCGGTGGCGAAGATTGCCCATGGTGCGCCAACAGTAGCGTAGCCCATGCTCGGCGTGGGCCAATACGGCTTTCAATCCCACGGCTGGTTTTCTTAGCGTTTCCGTGCTCCGAGCCTGTGGGTATTTGAGGGGTGGGGCATGTCGCCGGAGATAGGCGAAGTAGCAATCCAACGGCAGGTAGCACCCTTCGAGAAGCGACGTCAGTTGCCGTTTGGTTGACTTCACGTGGCTGCGGCCATACCAGGCCCCGAATGACCGCAGCTCCGGCTCTCCCTTGGCGCCCCTGGTCTCCGCAAGCAGTTCGAGCCCCACGATTGACGGGTACTCTTTCACAGCCACAATGCCGTACAGATAGCGCGGCATGAGCGCCAGATCAGAAAGCAGCATCCCGCACGTCTCTCCGTCGAGAAGGCGCAGCATGAGGAGACAACTGGCGGGACCCAGCGCCGCGCGAAGGCGTTCAACGGGAGCGGCCGACAGGTTCAGCACGAGCCCCGGCATTCCGTGAAGCAGCGGCAGTTCCTCTTCGAGCGTGACGACCTCGACTAGCAGTCGCTCGTCCGCTCGCAGGTACTCCAGGAGGCGCTCCGCCACCTGCCGTGCCGCCCCATTGCGCCAGGCTCGAGCCGGGGACGTCAGTACCGTCAGCCGAATCACAGAGGGGTTGGAAACTGGCCCCGACGGCTCACCCGTCTCTGCCTGTACACTATCCATCGCGGTGAATAAGCTGGTGCATGCTGAAGTCGACGCTGAAGCGTGTCCGTGACCTGCTGCTTGCCAGACTGCCATCTGGAACACCGGATGGCGCGTCGTTGATCTTGGCGTACCACAATATCGTCCCTTCCCAAATGGCAGGAAGAGGTGATGCCTCGCTGCACCTGCCCTTGGAGCGATTCGAAGAACACCTCCGGATCGCGGAAGCGGAGGCGGACCTGGTGAGCCTGCCCACGCTCTTGGCCAGCCTCGGAAAGCAGGGCCGGCGTATTGCCATCACCTTCGACGACGCCTATCTCGGCTGCCTCCAACTGGGGCTACCAGCCTGCCACCGTGCCGGAGTGCAGCCCACAGTGTTCGTTGCGCCAGACCTGCTTGGCCGCTTCCCACCCTGGGATACACAGGCCGCCCGTGGGGAGTGGAACGCGCGGCAGCGGGAGCGCTTCCTCACAACCGAGAGTGGCAACGCGGGACTGCTGGCACAGAAGGAGTGCGCTGCGCTACCCGACTTGTACCGCGTGGGCACGCTGGAAGAACTCGCGGACGCCGTAAACACCTGGCAGCCACACCTGGGCAATCACACATGGTCGCACCTCAACCTGGCAGTGGCTACCCCCGAGACAAGGGCGGTGGAGATTTCAAGCACGGGGAGCTTTCTCCACTCCCATTTTCCGAAGCAGGCACTGCCGATCCTGGCCTTCCCCTACGGTCTCGCCCCGCAAACCTCACTCTCCTCCACCGGGAAAGTTGGCGCCGCCGCTGAGAACGAATCCGCAGCATTGCAGTTCTCCCTGCTGGTCTCGGGCGGCTGGATCCCCCCGCACACCAAACCGGCAGCACATGCCGTTCCGCGGCTCAATGTACCTGCCGGCGTCACCGCGAACGGATTCAAGGCTCGCCTGCGCGGTCGCATTCGGTGACCGCCGGGTCCTCTGAGCCGTCAGCAGAGCGCCCTCTTTCCTAACCGCTCACGATATCTCTTGTCACCCACGGTTCTTCTCACCGATCCGACACAGCGCGCCACCCTTGCCGCAGCGCGAGCACTTGGCGCTGCCGGCATGCGCGTGCTCACGGTCGGCCCGGAACGTGGCCTTGCCGGCGCTTCGCGATCCGTGGACACCCATCTGAAGGCGGGTTCGACCACTGGTGGTTCGCTCCCCCAGCTCCCCGATCTGTCGCGGCTGATCCGCCAGCACAAGGTCGACGTGCTGCTGCCCATGACCGATACCGCCTGCCGTTTGCTGCTTGGGCAGGACGAGGTGGTTGGCACCCGCGTCGCGGGACCGGCGCGCACCTCCTATCTGAGGGCCAGCGACAAGGCCCTCGTGCTCGCAAAGGCCGCGTCATGCGGTATCCGAACCCCCAGACAGGTTATTCTTGCCAGTGCTGATGATCCCGCTCTGAACGGGTGGGGAGTTCAGGAGAGTGTGGTCAAGCCTACACACTCGGTGGTGGAGTTGGAGGGAAAGGCAACAGCAGTCCCCGGCGCGCGCTATGCGTCCGGAAATGCCGAGCTCCTGACTCTTGTCCCGTCCTACCCCGTAGAAGCGTTTCCAGTACTGCTTCAGGAAAGGGCAATAGGGGCAGGGGTCGGGGTGTTTCTCTGGCGGGTTGCTGGCCAGACTCCACTGGTGTTTGGCCATCGCCGCCTTCGCGAAAAGCCGCCCTCTGGTGGCGTGAGCACCTACCGGGAAGCGATGGTACCCCCGGCCGCTCTTGTTGCTGCCTCTGAGCGCCTGCTCGATGCGCTGGAATACGAGGGAGTGGCGATGGTGGAGTTCAAGCATGACCCTAGCACAGGGGAGCATGTACTCATGGAGATCAATGCCCGACTGTGGGGATCGCTGCAACTTGCCGTTGATGCCGGGCTCAATTTCCCGCTTGCCGTGGTGAATCATGCGCTCGGGCTTCCGCTGCCTGGGCAGCAGGTGGTTCACAATGGCATACGCAGTGTATGGGAACTGGGCGAGCTCGATCACGCAATCGCACTAGCCACGAAGTCACGCGCGCAATTGAATCTGCCGCTCACGGCCCCGGTGGGTATTGGCGCCGCCGTGCGTGCGCTGTGTGATCGACGGTTCAGCGATCGACCGGAGGTGTTCCGCTTCGGTGATCCGGCGCCGTTTTTCATGGAACTTTCACGGTGGATCCGGAGAAAATGACGACCGTTGCGCCCCCGCACACGCGGAGCAGAATGACATGCTGGTGATCATTGGCTGGTTGATGGTACTCGCACCGATCGCCCTGGGTGGCTACGCATTCGTGGTGTATCCGGCCCTGGTGTGGATCTGGTCGCGGCTCAGACCGGTGTACACGCCGCCGCCTGAACCTGTGGCAGCAGGCGACTGGCCCGAGATCACCGTGCTCATCGTTGCCTACAACGAAGCGAAGCGGCTGCGTCGCACACTGGAGCACGCCCTGGCAACGGACTACCCCCGGGAGCGTCTCAATGTGCTGGTGGTGTCAGACTGCTCCACCGACGGGACCGACGAGATTGTCACCGGATACGGCGACGATCGGGTCCGGTTGTTCCGTATGCCGGTGAGGGGCGGAAAACCCGCTGGCGAAAATGCGGCAGGCCCCCATCTGCATGGGGGCATCGTGGTATCAATCGATGCGTCCATTCTCATTCCCCGTGATTCACTCAAGCCACTCGTGAGAGCGCTGCTCGACCCGGCCGTCGGTCTGGCTTCCGGTCGCGATCTGTCCATTGGCGACGAAGAACGCGAAGGCAACAAGGCCGAAGCCGGCTATGTGGGCATGGAGATGACACTCCGTTCGTGGGAGACGCGGGTTCACAGCATCGTGGGCGCCAGCGGCTGCTTCTATGCCAACCGCAGGCACCTGCAGATGGTTCAATTGCCGCCGGAGCTGGCGCGCGACTTCGCGGCTGCCAGTGTCGCCCGCGCGCATGGCTACAGAGCTGTTTCGGTGGATGAAGCGACCTGCCTCGTGCCACGCACGCCCTCGCTCAAGTCCGAGCTGCGGCGCAAAAGTCGCACCATGGCTCGCGGCCTAGCCACGCTGTGGTATCTGAAAGGCATGATGAACCCGTTCCAATACGGCAACTATGCCTGGATGATGGCCTCGCACAAGCTGGTGCGCTGGCTGCTGTTCCCGTCGCTGCTTGGCTGGCTTGTGGGCCCCCTGCTGCTTGCGGGGAGTGCACCGACCATGTTGCTGCTCGCGCTTGGCATGGTGGTGGGGCTGCTGCTCGCGCGCCTGGTGATGGTCTGGCCTGAAAGCCGGCGTCTGCCCCGGGTGGTGGCGTTTCCCGGATATGTGTTCATCAGCATAGTGGCTGGCTGGCGGGCATGGCTGCATCTGCTGCGCAACGAGAAGGCGGCTGTATGGGAGCCCACCCAGCGGCCCACCACTGAGCTGCCCTCAGCGGTACGATGAACAAGACGGCATCGCCGCTCCGCGTTCTGCATGTTGCTGCCCCTGCCCGCACGGGTGGTCTGGAATCGGTATTGCTCGAACTGACGGCGGGACTTCGCGGGCGCGGGCACGATGTGCAGGTGGCGGCTGTACTCGCTCCCGGCAGTGAGCACGACCATCCGGTCGTCACGGCTCTCGAGGAGCGTGGCGTGCCTGTTCATCCCGTCGTGCTGGGTACACGCGACTACCTGGGTGAACGCCGGGCAATACGTCGTCTCATGGAGCATATGGACGCCCAGGTGCTGCATACGCATGGATTCCGTCCCGATGTGATCGACGGCAGTGTCGCGAGGTCGATGGGGAAGGCCCATGTAATGACTTTACATGGCTTTTCCGGCAAGACCCGCCGAGGACTTCTCTACGAATGGCTCCAGATTCGGGCAGCCCGGACGGCACAGGCGGCAATTGTTGTATCTACACCACTGCGCGAGTACCTCAT
>CAZPJX010000136.1:0-7249 GCA_964586985.1 uncultured Gemmatimonas sp.
AGCAGCGCCTCGGCGTAGTTGCGCGCGACGCTTTCGCCCTGCACGCCGGCCGACATCAGCGCGCCGCCTTGCTGTCGAGCGAGGCCAGGAAGCTTTCGACGATCTTGCGGTTGCCCGCCGAATCGAGGTTCTGCTCGATGACCCGCGAGGCGCCGGCGATGGCGAGATCGATGGCTTCGCGGCGCAGATCGGCGATGGCCGAGGCCTTCTCGCCTTCGATGGCACGGCGCGCCTGCTCGATCATCTCCTCCTGCTGGTGCTTCGTCTGGGCCAGGAGGTCGGTACGCATCTTCTCGGCCGTCGCGCGGCTCTCGGCGATGATCGCCTGCGCCTCACTGCGGGCCTGCTCGAGCTGCGCACGCTGGTCCGAGAGCAGCGTCGCGGCGTCGGCCCGATCGCGCTTGGCCCCTTCGATGGCGTCCTCGAGCGCCTTTTCGCGAGCCTCGACGGCCGCGAAGAGAGGCTTGAAGGCGAACTTGGCGAGCACGAGGAACAGCAGCACGAAGATGACCAGCGTCCAGAACATCAGCCCGGCCTTGGGCTCGAGCAGGTTCACGGCCTCAGTCTGCGCCTCGGCGGCGAAGGCGGGCGTGGTGATCATCGACAGTCCGACGGCGAGCGCGCCCACACCGGCCAGAAGACGGGAGGTGAGGCGAGTGCCTGAGGGGCGGACAGAAAAAGCGAGCATGGAGGAGTCCACGGAAATATTGGGAAGCTGCTGGGGCGTCCGGCGATCGAATGGCCGCGGACGCCCCAACCGCAGTCGGATCAGAACGTGATCTTGCCCTGGATCTGGAAGCCGATCACGACACCGAACAGCGCGGCGCCTTCGATGAGGGCGGCCAGAATGAGTGCCGCCGTCTGGATCTTGCCAGCGGCTTCCGGCTGACGTGCCATGCCTTCCACGGCGGAACCACCAATGCGGCCGATGCCGATACCGGCACCGATCACGGCGCCACCGGCGGCGATACCGGCACCGATCATCGCGAGGCCCTTCGGATCCTGCACCACCGGCGCGGCGGCCTGGAGGAGACCCATGATTTCCATCGTAATACTCCGAGTCGTAGTCGTATGAGATGCTGCGCGATCCTGCATTCCCGACGGACACTCAGGTCCGCATGTCCCGTCGGCGAGCCGTGAGGCTCAACGGGTTTCGCCGGTCGCTCGACCGGTTACCAACGCCCATTGCAGGGGAACACCGCGACGGGCTGTGCTACAAGGACAAGGTCCTGCAACCTGCTAGTGATGTGCCTCGCGAATCTGCCCGATGAACACGCAGGCCAGCAGCGTGAAGATGAAGGCCTGCAGGAAGCTCACGAACAGTTCGAGCATGGAGATGGCCACGGCCATGATGACCGGCACGCCGGCCAGCGCCCAGCTCTGGAACGCGAAGATGAGCCCAATGAGCGCGAGCAACACGATGTGCCCGGCCGTCATGTTGGCGAACAGACGGATGGTGAGTGCAAAGGGCTTGGAGATCTTGCCGACCATTTCGACGGGCGACATCACGAAGAACATGACGACGCGCATGGGGAGCGGGAGCTCCTTGTTCCAGTAGAAGATCGTGCTGAGATACCCGATGCCGTTGGCGCGGATGCCCGCAATCTCGACCACGATGGCCGTGATGATGGCCAGCGTCGCGGTGACCGAGACATTGCCGGTGGCCGTGGAGCCGTACGGGACCATCCCGAACAGATTACAGGTCAGGATGAAGAAGAACAGCGTGAGGGCGAAGGGCACAAAGGCCTCGCCGTGGTGGCCCACGTTGGGCAGGACCACCTCATTGCGCAGGTAGAGCGCCATGGCCTCGATGGTGCCCGCGAAGCCGTGGGAGCGGCCCTGACTGGCGTGTTGCCGGCGCGACTTGGACGCGGCGAGGATGAGCGAGATGGCCACCACGCAGGCCGCCAGGAGCATGAAGATCACATGCTTCGTGGGCGAGAGATCGAGGGCCATGCCACCGATCTGCACCGGCTCCCAGTGCGGCAGCTCGATCTCCTTGTAGAAGGGGGCCTTCCAGTAGGGAATCTCGAGGTGATGGCCGTCGGTGATGTGCGGCGTGATGATGTCGACCGGACCGGCAGCCGGCTCGGCGCCGTGGTCCTGGGCCTGCACCGAAACCGGCATGGCCGCGAGCACCAGGGCGGCGCTCGCGAGACGAAGCATACGGGACAGCGAACGGATCATCGACTGCATCCGGGTTGAGGCATCAGTTCAGAAAGAGCGGCTCGACCAGTGTCGAGAGGAAGTAGAACACCACCAGCGACAGCAACGCCGGGCCCGCCACCAACCCCAGCGCCTTGATACCAAGGAATGCCCAGAACGCCACCGACGCGAAACGCAGCAGCACGCCCAGCCCCCAACCTGCGATCACCTGCCGGCGCGCGACGAGCCTGGCGACCACAAAGGTGAAGGTCTGCACGAACAGGGCCAGCCAGAGACTCGCGCGCACCGCCCGCGACGACTCCGCATCGGTCCAGACGAACGTTTCCATCACGTAGGCCGAAAGGAGAATGAGCAGCAGTTGCGCGGCGGTGAACTTGAGGAGGGCCGAAAGCACTCCCGTTGCCGCCATCGCGTCCTGTGTCGGCGCAGCTCCACCCGACGCGCCCGCGTGTTGCGGATTCGTCATCGCGGCGTTCGACCTTCGGACAAGCGTGCGTTCATGCTCCCTGTTGCGTCAGCGTCCATCTCCCGGCGGTACTGTGCGGCACCGTGCCGCAAGCTGCAGCATGCTACCGCGCCATTCATCAGCGATCCGGCGGCGCATCGTGCGGACGGCCATCCCGCTTGTCATCGCTCTCTCCGCGCGGATCACGCTGCGCAGCGGTCAATCGTCGATAACTCGAGTAGAAGGCGCCACCGCCGCCAAGGAACAGTCCACCGAGCAGGAACAGCGGCTCTGTTCCGAAGCGGTGATCCAGCCAGTTTCCGGCGTACACGAACAGCAGAACCGCGGCAAAGAACTGCATCCCCAGACCGGCCAGAGCCCAGGGAGAGACCTCTCCGGAGGGTCTGGAACTGCGTGGCGCGGGACGCGGATTCTCTCCCATTCGGGGGCGGAAGCTAGGCGCTTGTGAAATTTTTCGCAAGCTCCGGGTTCCGGCAAAACCGAACAGAAACCGGCAGAAGCATACAACCTGCGAAGCCGAAGTCGTGTCGTCACTTAGGACGCAGGCTCGGCCTTGACAGGCAGGCCGGGAGTGCATAACGTGGCGCCGTATCGAAATGTGACCGCCAATCGTCCAACCGTATACAGATGTTGCGGTTCCGCAGGCCCAGTCACTCCCCGACAATCCGCCCCCTGTTCTGATGCTTTGGCGCATCACCGTTCCACTGCTGGCAGCGGCCGGGCTCGTCTTCGCGTGCAGTCCGCGAACGCCGAACCCGGGGGCGAACGCCCGCGCCATGGTGCCGCGCACTGTGGCCGGACAGGGCACGGCCCCGGGAACGAAAACCGCGCGGGTGGAATCCGGGGCGGACCGCGGCATCGTGTCCCATGTCATGGTCGACACGGCCGACGGAACGGTGAGCTTCGCGATCGAAGTGACGAATGCCACCGGCAAGCGGGTGGAGCTCAATTTCCCCGATGGTCGTACGCACGAGTTTGTGGTGCTCGATACGGCCGGCCGGGAAGTGTGGCGCTGGAGTGCGGGCCGTCTTTTCACGCAGGCCATGCAGAATCGTCTGCTCGACGCCCACGACTCGGCCATCTACCGCGAGCGCTGGTTGCCCAACGCGCCCGGCCAGTACACGCTGGTGGCGCAGTTGCGCAGCGAGAATCATCCCATGCAGCAGCGCGTGGACTTCGCACTGCGCTAGGGGGCGGGAGTGCCCGCCGCGCGGTGATGCGCGGAATGCGGGAAGACATTCCCCACCGTCATTCCCCGAATACATTCCTATCGAGTCGGCCACGGACGCCTGCAGGCGTCCGTTGTTGTTTCCATCCTCCTGCCACCTTCACGCGTTCCCGTGTCCTCATCTCCGGAAGCCAAGGATCTCGCCCTCCTGGACCGTCTTGCCACGGCGCGGCGGGACCTTCGGCAGCAGATTGCGCAGCGCATTGTTGGACAGACGCATGTTGTTGATGATCTGGTCACCGCCCTGCTCGCCGGCGGTCATGCCGTGCTCGTGGGCGTGCCGGGGCTGGCGAAGACCCTGCTGGTGCAGACGGTATCGCAGGCTCTCGATCTGACCTTTTCGCGTGTGCAGTTCACGCCCGACCTCATGCCCAGCGATATCACGGGCACGGAGCTGATGGAGGAGGAGCCGGGCACGGGCAAGCGCGCGTTCCGTTTTGCACCGGGCCCGGTGTTTGGCAACATGGTGCTGGCCGATGAGATCAATCGGGCCCCGCCAAAGACGCAGGCTGCGCTGTTGCAGGCCATGCAGGAGCGCACGGTGACCGTGGCGGGCCGCACCTACGATCTACCGCGTCCCTTCTTCGTGCTGGCCACGCAGAACCCCATTGAGCAGGAGGGCACCTATCCCCTGCCCGAGGCGCAGCTCGACCGGTTCATGTTTGAGCTGACGGTGGGGTATCCCACGCGCGAGGAGGAGGAGCAGATAGTGCTCACCACCACGGGCGATGGCCTGGGTGAGGTAAAGCCGGTGCTGGGGGGTGAGGAGCTGCAGCAGTTGCAGCGCCTGGTGCGGCGCTTGCCGGCCCCGCCGAGTCTGGTGCAGTACGCCGTACGCCTGGTGCGGAGCACGCGGCCGGATACGCCGGAGGCTACGGCGCGGGTGAAGAAGTATGTGAGCTGGGGCGCGGGCCCGCGCGCCTCGCAGTACCTGGTGCTGGGCGCGAAGGCCCGCGCCGCGATGGATGGCCGCGCGATGCCCGACCTCGAGGATGTGCGTGCCGTCGCGCTGGGCGTCCTGCGTCACCGGCTGGTAGTGAATTTCCAGGCCGAGGCGGATGGGATTACGCGGGAGTCACTGATTGAGGTGACTACATGAGTGAAGAGCGAGCAGTAGAGCTCGGTGGGGCAATGGGCTCCTCACCAACCGCCGTGCCATCTTCCACCCCTCCCACGATGACGCCTCGCTGACAAGGCTACTGGATTGTAATACACGGGGAGGCGGTTGATGGATCGCAATTTCCGGTTCAGGGGCAGCCGCTCGAATGAATCAGATGGAGGCGACGCATGAGCTCACGGAACGAAGCGCTACTGTTGCACGGATGGGGAGACATTCCGATCCCATCGCAAATTGCAGTGCCGGACCAGTGTGAGAACGACGAACGTCCCGAGATCCGAGTTCAGAGCCTGGGAGCAGCCCGGATCTTGGTGGGCGCACATCCTATCATTGCGCAAGCTGACGTAGTATTTCCGATTCTGCTTCGTCTCGTGTATTCGCCCTCTATGTGCATTGTGCGAGACGTATTGCTGGCCGAACTATGGCCTAACCAACCTGAGAGGCGGCAACGAGGGAACCTACGTCAAGCGCTGTACAAGCTGCGTGGCATGCAAGTCGACATTGCGCAACGTGGTGAAACTGTGCGGCTAGCTAAGAAGCAGGTACACAACACCTTTTCTGTTGAGAGGACTATAGAAAGTTTCGAGCGGGACGTCACTCGAGGCAATGAGCCCTTTGGCACATTTCTACCAGGATACGTACCAAGCAACTCCAGCTTTGCGCGCTGGGTGGAGCAGACTAGGGATGCAGTGCATGCAGACGTACGTCGCGTGCTTGTGGACACGATTAGGCAAAGACGGCAGCGAGGAGATTGGGGTGCAATAGACCCATTGTCGAGGTGGCTGCTGCAATTTGATCCTCTTAACGAAGACGGCACCCTTGCACTGGCCGAATGCACCATGCTGGCCGGCAGCAAGGCAGAGGCCCTTGGTATTCTTGACCGATACCTAGCCGATCTCGGCCCTCATGCGGGAGAAATCCGCCTGCCCGCTCAGCTATTACGAAAACGTTTTACCGAACCCCCAACCAATCGACGGCCAGCGTTAGCAACTACTGAACGTCACTTTATCGGACGTGATCGCGAACTGGCAGATCTTACCATGCAAATGCGTCGAGCACGCTGGCACGATGGCAGTGCCGTAGTGCTTCATGGTCCGATCGGAATTGGCAAATCAAGACTGCTAGCGGAGATTGCGAAAGTTGCAAGAATTGAAGGCTATCGTGAGATCTTCATCGAATGTAGAGAGTCGGATCATCGACGTCCGTTGGGCGGACTGCTTGATGCATTGCCAGACCTCTTAGCGAGTCCTGGAGCACTTGGTTGCTCTCCTGATAGTATGGCGGTATTGAGTCGACTTGCCGGCGTCATAGCTGAGCCACATTGCACTGAGGGTGAACTGCGTGAGGCACAGATAGACAAAATCCACGAGACAAGCCGGTCCCGCTCCATTCGCCACGCATTCCTGGATCTTGCCACGGCAGTTTCTGACGAGCAGCCTCTAATGCTCTCAATAGATGATGTGAACTGGCTAGACGATGAAACGTGGGAGATTGTATGTGACTTAGTTCAACGCATCCGTTCGACGCGAATTTTCATATTGGTAACATCACGACTCGGATCAATCCGAATGAACAGGCCATCACGAGTTGGTGTCGAATTCACGTCGCTCGCTCTCACGCCACTCAAGAGGCCAGATTGCCTAGCGTTGATGGCCGCGATCGGCAGCGATCTCGCTGGAGACCCTACTGCTGAGATTGCAGACTGGCTCATCAACAGCAGCGAGGGCTCTCCCTTACTGTTGCGAGCCCTATTTGAACACTGGATAATTACGGGTGATGCCGGCGGGATTCCCCCAACGCTTGTTGGCCTAATTGAACAACGATTGGATCTTCTTTCTAGTGAAGCATTACGAACCCTACAGGCAGTAGGACTGCTTGGGCGCTTTGCTTCGCTGAAAGTTATTCGTCAGGTCCTACAGTACCCCATTCATTCACTCCTTAGCGCGCTTGAACACCTAGAGAATGCGGGCTGCCTGGCAAACAGCCAAGCCACCTTGATCGTAGCACACGATCTGTTGGAGAGAGCGGCCAGATCACGCCTTACTCCATTAGTTGAGGCAACATTACGCAATTCGGCTAGCGAGGTACTCGAACAGGAGTACCTTACATCTGGCGATGTTCTACTCCTTCTAGAAGCCTTGCATCACGCGAAGGCTAGCACCAGCGTCGATACTCTTTCCCGATTCATTATCAGACACGAACGGGCGCTATTGGATTGCGGGCACCCGGTTCAAGTTTTGTCTGCTGTTCAACTTCTTCATACCGCTAGTCA
>CAZPJX010000137.1:0-7173 GCA_964586985.1 uncultured Gemmatimonas sp.
ATCTCTCTGGAGTCCGCGAGAGCACTGAAAGCCTACCATTTTGGTGGGCTTTTATGCTTTTCGTCTTGACAGTGCCAGTGGGCGCCATACATTCCTTTCGCTCGACAACTCTCTAGGAGTTCTCGAGCCCCCGTCGGCATCGCGCCGAGGGGGCCGTGCGCTTTATCAGGACGCACGGCGCACACACCGCACCGTATGGAGTCCTCCACATGAAGCGCATCGCTCTCGTCGCCGCTGCAATCGTGCTCGCCGCCTGCTCCGCCAAGGAAGAGGCCCCTGCTGCTGACTCGACCGCCGCTGCTCCGGCTGCTGCTGCCCCGGCAGCCGCCCCGACGGATTCGGTCAAGCCGGACTCGGCTGCTGCTGCCGCCGCTGCCGCTGCCGCCCCGGCCGCCGACTCGGTCAAGCACTAAGCTCGAACAGGCTGTTTGGCAGCCGATTGCGGGGGCGCTCCTGACGGGGCGCCCCCGTCGCTGTTTACTGGCGCGTCGCGAGAGGCCATTTCACTTGATCACCTGCGTGACCAAATCGCGTGATCAATTCGGGTGACCCACTCTGGCGACCAGCCTGGGTGGCCAACGTGGGTGACCAACGTGGGTGGCCAATCTGGTTGATCAACTCGCGTGAGCAACTCAGTTGGCCGAATTTTGCGGCCAGTTCACCGTGACTCCCGGACACCGGGCAGGGCTTCCACGTTCACCGCTTCCCTGCGCTCCGTCCCATTCGCGTCTTCCTCGGCTCCGCCGCCAGAGCACATGAACACGGTCGCACCCGGCTGGATTTCGCGCCGCAGCATGCCGATGGCTACGGGGCCAAGCTCGGGGGAGATGGCCGTGCTGCGTACATCGCCGACCACTTTGCCCGCCGCATCGACCAGTTGAGCACCCCGGGGCATGGCCACCGTGCTGCGCAGGGCCCTCAGATGGCGATTGACGTGTCCACGGAAATGGATCCGGGCAACGGTTTCCTGGCCCGTGTAGCAGCCCTTGGTAAAGGAAATTGCCTCGAGCGTCTCGAGGTTTGCCTCCTGCGGAATGGTGGTCTCATCCATGTCGATGCCGAAGGCCGGACGGCCGCCTGCGATGCGCACTACTTCGGCGACGGCTGCGCCTGCCGGTGCACCCAGTATTACCTCGAGATGGGCCTGGACCACGGCTGCCTGATCTGCAGGAATCACGAGCAGGAAGCCTGACAGTGCGCCCAGCGCTGGTGCCCGCACGACACGCACCGGAATCCCGGCGAGCTGCCCTGTGGCGTGAGACCAGAGAAGTTCGAGCGGCCCGTTCAGGCCGGTCACACCAATGCGGCCTGCTGCCGCGGAACCATCTCGGCCGTACAGGGCCACGGTGCACCACTGCGCACTCTCGTCTGTGGTGCGGGCCAGGCGTGGATTGATGTACTTGCGTGCCATGTCGAGCCAGCCGGGCAGTGCGCGCTCCTCCACGAAGGTGCGCAGCGTGCGATCATCCTCGCGCAGGATGGCGAGATCTGCCACCATCTTCCCCTTGGGTGAGAGCGCGGCGGCATAGAGACCGGAGCCTGGGGCAAGCAGGCTCACGTCGTTCGTGACCAGACCATTCAGCGCGTCGGTGGCCTTGTCACCATGAAAACGGCACCAGCGCCCGCTTGAACTGAACCAGATGACGGCCTCTTGCTCGGGGCCATGATGGGCGGCCTCCCAAGCTCGCAGGTCGTCCGGCCCGAGCGGTTTCGGCAGCGCGGCGGCGTTTGCTGCTCCATTCACGGCTGCCGCGCCTGAGGCCGTCGTTGGGGTCGCGGTTGCGGCCGCTTCAGGTACCGCAGCTGGTGCTGGTGCTGGTGCTGGTGCAGCCGAATCTGTGCTGGGCACGGGAATTTCGTTGATACTGGACATATTCACGAATGCGGCCGCTACGGCGGCGGTGTGGGTATGGCTTTCGATGCACGAACGCTGCGCGCGAGTAATGCGCATGGCGTCGAGCCGCTGGTCAATGGACCGCCAGCTACAGAGGAGCGTCGCGTAGGTGCTGCTCACGCTTCGCGCATCACCGGCGGAGAGCCCATCGAGGCGCGCGCGCTCAATGGCAATCGGCCCGGAGGGTCGATCGTCGGCGCAGCACAGGAGGGCAATGTGGTGTTCGATACCAGCCAGCGTCAGTTGAGGTTCCACCTCGCGGCGCATGGAGTCCGCGCGCAGCACGATGCGTGTGCCGCCATCGGCGCGCGCGACAAGCATCCGTAGCACGCTGCCATCAAAGGGAACGCCCTGTGCGAGACGGGCGGCGTAATGGCGCTGCGCACGCAGTGAGACAAGTTCCGTCTGTGTCGGATCTCTGTCGTTTCGGAGGAGCAGATCCACGGCTTCGGCGATCGTGCGACCTGGAAGCACCTCGCGCAGCACTTCGGCGGAAAGGCAGGCGCCCTCGTCGCGACAGGCGGCGAGCACTGCGTCGATGCGAATGCCCAGCGTATCGGCCAGCACGCCATCAAAGGCGATGATGAGCGCCTGCACGCCGCGCCTACGATCGGGATGCAGCGGGCGCGTGCGAGTAGGCCGCTGCCAGGAGCTCGACAGGATGCACCACCGCAATCTCGCTACCCTGCAGCAGCAGTCCCGCTCCCATCTGCATCATGCAGCCGGGGTTTCCACTGGCCAGGACCGTTGCGCGGGTGTCCACAATGTTCTGCAGTTTGGGGCGCAGGACAGCATCGGACGTGGCGGGTTCGACGAGATTGTAGATGCCCGCAGATCCACAGCACTGGTCGGCGTCCTCGAGCGGTACGAGTTCGATCCCGTCGATGGCGGCCAATACCTGAAGCGGTGGTGCAATGATTCGCTGCGCGTGCATCTGGTGGCATGGCGGATCGTGTGTGACCCGCAGCGAGGTCGGGAGACGGCCAGGCGCCGGGCCATCGGCCGCGAGTGCTTCGCTCACATCCCGCGTACGCTCGCTGATGCGTCGCGCACGATCAGCCCAGACGGGATCGTCGTGCAGAAGGTGCGCATACTGCTTCATCATGGCCCCACAGCCGGCCGCGTTCACGACGATGGTGTCGGCGTTCGATCGTTCAAACGCCGCGATGTTCTCCCGCGCCAGCGCCCGTGCGCCATCCATGTCACCCGCATGGGCGTGCAGGGCGCCACAGCAGCGCTGGCCGGGTGCGCTACAGAGTGTGTGTCCATTGCGCTGGAGTGCCTCGGCCGTTGCCGCGTTGACATGCGAGAACAGCCCCGACATCACGCAACCGTCGAGCATCGCCGTGCGGCGTGCGCCGACAGACGCGTCGTTACTGCCGGTCGGCCGATTCGCGGAGGTATTGACGACATCCTGTGTGCGATCCGATCCGGCATGCCCACCGGGATGCCCACCGGGATGCCCCGCAGCACGCTCCCGGACATTCCGGATCACCTCCGAAGGCGCGGTCGACGCAAGCATGGCCATCGGAAAGGCCAGGCGCACCGGTAGGACGCGCGCGAGCCATCGCGGCAATCCGCTGGCGCGGAACACCTTCGCGGCGAGGAGGGCGGTGTGCAGCAGCAGATGGTGGCGGAAGACAAAGAGGATAGGGCGAGCGATGAACGGGATGCCCCGGTACGGCACCATGGTGGCTCGTGTGGCTTCCAGCAGCTCCCCGTAGGGGACACCTGAGGGGCAGGCGGTTTCGCAGGCCCTGCAGCCCAGGCAGCGATCGATGTGCACGGCCGCCGCATCGTCGACGGCGATCTCACCTTCGAGCATGCGCCGCATCAGCACGATGCGGCCACGTGGCGAGTCGTTCTCGTCTTCGAGATTGACGTAGGTGGGGCATGCCTGAAGACAGAAGCCGCAATGCACACAGGCATCGAGGCCTGCGGACGCCTGGGCCAGCGGTGATCCTGGCAATGCGCAGGGCGTTTCCGCCGCCTCGCGGGGGCTGCGAGTCTCGGTGCGGGCGCTCATCGGGGGGGGAATGCAGACACGGTACTGAATGGGCTCAGGCGGGGAGTGGCGCGGGGGCTGGCTCCATCACCGCTACCCGATTGCAGATATCTGATGGATCGAAAGCGGCCTTGATACCGGACTCGAGGGGGGTTCGCGCCGGATACTGCGCGCGCCCCTGATCGATGGCGAGGGAGATGCGATGGGACGCGCCGAATGTCGTGGCCAGATGTGAGAGCTCGCCCAGTGCCTCGGTTTGACTCACCGGTGGCTCTCGCCCTTCGGCCACGCCCGGCGTCCCGCCCGGTATCACGATTCGCAGGCTCCCCCGGTGCGGCGCAAACGATAGTGTCGCCCGTGGGAAGGCCTGACGAGCGGCGCGCACGAAGGGGACGGCATCCGATGGGGCGGTACGGAGACGCAGCACCATGGCGTCGGAAGGTGTCTCTCGCAACGTTTCATTCGCGTTCCGGGGTGCCTCGCGGATTTCGCGCACTCCCAACTGCGCCAGATGCCGATGCAGGCCTTCAACCCGCGCGGCGTTCCCTGTTACTCGCGCGAAGATCCGCGGCGCTTCACCCGGAGCAAGCACGAGGTGCATGGGGATGGGTGCGCGATTGGCGATCAACGCCGGCAGTACATCTCCGAGTTCCGCACCAGGCACGCCTTCCACCAGCAAATCCTGAGCCGGAATCGCGTGGAGTCTGAGGCTCACCTCGGCGATGGCACCCAGCGTTCCCCATGCCCCGGTGTGGAGGCGCACCAGGTCGAAGCCGGCGACATTCTTCACGACTCGGCCTCCGGCAGACGTGATGGCACCGGTGCCGGTGACAACCCTGAGACCCAGAACGAGATCCCGCACACTGAGATCTTCGAGCGCGAGCGGAGCTGGCGCCGAGGTCGCGATGACCGCCCCGATGGTGGCATCGGGAGATCCATAGGGCGCGACCGCGAGCATCTGGCCATGCGCCGCGGTGACGACTGACAATTCCGCGAGCGTCATGCCAGCACCCACGGTGATCACGAGATCGCCCGGTGTGTACTCCACCACATCGCGCAGGGCGCGGAGCGAGACAGGTGTGGATTCGGCAAAGGGGCCGCCACCCCGCAACCAGGTTCCGCTACCGACAAACCGAAGGGCCCGTTGTGTCTGATACTGCTTGCGCATGAGAGCCGCCAGCGCGTCGACGGTGGTGGGGGCATAGGGGGTCACCGCTGCCGTACCCGCAGTGCCTGCCGCTGCCTGCGCGTAACATTCTGCATCCGACGGCGCGGCATGATCAGACGATGGCATGGGCGTCATGTGCGATGCGCTGTAGGCACGACGTGCCATTCGCGGCAACTGCGGACCGGGATGACCTTGCCGGGATTGGCCCGTCGCTCGGGATCGAACACCGAACGAACGCGACACATCGCATCTAGCGATTCGGCGTCGAACATCCGCTCCATGTACGGCAACTTGTCGAGGCCGACGCCGTGCTCTCCCGTGATCGTGCCGCCGGCATCGATGCACGCCTGCATGATGGCCGACATGGCGGTGTGCACGCGTGCACTTTCGTCGGCATCGTCGGCATTGTAGGGAATATTGGGATGCAGGTTGCCATCGCCGGCATGAAACACGTTGCAGACCCGTACTTCATGTGCGGCGCCGATCTCGGCGATACGGGCCAGCACGTCGGGGAGCTTCGTGCGCGGGACGACGGCGTCCTGCACCACGAGGGACGGTGCGATGCGACCCATGGCGCCGAAGGCTTTCTTGCGGCCCTGCCAGAGACGCATGCGCTCAGCCGGGTCCGTGGCCACGAGCACGCGACGGGCGCCACTGTCGCTGCACGCGTCGCGAATGAGGGCCACATCCGCGTCGAGCCCGTCGGCGATGCCATCCACTTCGCAGAGCAGAATGGCGGCTGCGTCGGTGGGATACCCTGCGGCGTACACGCTGGCTTCCACGGCCCGAATGGTTGCGTTGTCCATCATCTCGAGTGCGGCGGGCACGATGCCTGTGGCGATGATCTTCGAGACGGCGCGCGCCGCCGCATCCACCGATGAGAAATCGGCGAGCAGTGTATGCACGGCATCGGGCACGGGCACCAGGCGCACGGTGATCTCGGTGGCGATGCCGAAGCAGCCCTCGCTGCCGACGAAGGCGCCCAGGAGATCGTATCCATCGGGTTCACCGAAGGCCTCGCCGAGGCGGGTGACGGACCCGTCGGCAAGCACCACCTCGCACTCGACGATGTGGTTGAGGGTCACGCCGTACTTGAGGCAGTGCGGGCCACCGGCATTCTCGGCGAGGTTGCCGCCGATCGTGCAGACGGTCTGGCTGGAGGGATCCGGGGCGTACTGCAGACCGTATCTGGCGGTGGCCCGGGACAGCTTGGCGTTGACCACCCCGGGTTCGACGCGCGCGATGCGATTGACCGGATCGATGTCGAGGATGCGCGTGAGGCGATTGAGTCCGATCAGCACGATATCGTCGGCCAGGGCGCCGCCCGAGAGACCCGTGCCGGCTCCCCGGGGAACGAATGGTGCACCGAGGCGGGCGAGGGTGCGGATGACGGCAATAAGCTCGTCACGCGTTGCCGGAAGCACGACGAGGGATGGCGTGGCTCGATAGCCCGGAAGGCCATCGGCATCGAACACCGCCACCTCCTGGCGACGTTCCTTTACCCATTGCGGGCCGACGATGGCGGCGAGTGCGTCGCGCATATCCGACAATGTATGCCGTGGGAGGCGTGTACGAGGATCCCCACAAGATGCGAAACGGCGGTCTCCATCTGGAGAACCGCCGTTTCGCTCGGGAGCTGCAAGGTGTCCCGCGTGGGGTTAGGCCGCTCCCCAGAATCCAGCGAGTGCATGACCATCGGGCGACTCGCGAAGCTTCTCGAAGGCCCGTTCACGAATTTGCCGGATGCGTTCGCGTGTCACGCCCATGAGCGCCCCAATGCGCTCGAGCGTCATGGCTTCTGCGCCATCGTCGAGACCGTAATAGAGGTAGAGGATCTTGCGTTCGCGGGGTGTGAGGTATCGGCGGAACACCCGGTCGATGAACTCCCGCATGAGGCGGAAATCGGTACCGTCCTCGATGTCGGCGTGTGTCTCGCCGGCAAAGCGTTCACCCAGCGTGGAGGCTTCCCGGTCCTGTCGATCGATGGGGGCATCGAGGGAGACCTCGGTGCTGGTGATCTGGCGGGCGTTGCGCACCTGCTCGACCGGCTCCTCGAGCAGCTTGGACAATTCGGCGTCGGTAGGCTCGCGATTGAGGACCTGCGAG
>CAZPJX010000138.1:0-7127 GCA_964586985.1 uncultured Gemmatimonas sp.
TCTCGTATGCCCCACCCTTCGAGCAAGCCACCGCTCTGCGCCGCGTCGCTCAAGACGACGCGGAGTGGGTTGGCGAAGTGACTGCCGAGGCCAGCGGCCTGGTGACGTTGCGTCGCCAGCCGCCAGTGGTGTGAGCCGCGCGTCGTCTCCGGGAGCCGCTAATGCGGTTCGACGTACAGGCTGTCGATGAGATCCTTGTAGGTCTTGTCGATCACTCGGCGCTTGACGCTCAGTTTCGGCGTGAGCTCCCCGCGCTCGATCGTGAAGTCATGTTCCAGCAATGCGATCTTCTTGGGCATCTCGAAACTGGCCAATCCGGTCAGCTGCGACTTGACCTCCTTTTCCATCTTGGCGTGAATGGTTGGCATCTTGAGCAGCTCTGCGTGTGAGGTCCACACGATGTGCTGGGAGGCCGCCCATTTCTGCAGCTGGTCCCAGTTTGGCACGATCAACACCACGGGGAACTTCCGTTTGTCGCCGATCATCACGGCCTGCGAGACGTACTTGTTCGTCTTGATCAGGTTCTCGATGGGCTGTGGGGCGATGTTCTTGCCGCCAGCGGTGACGATGATGTCCTTCTTGCGATCCGTGATACTCAGAAACCCATCGCTGAGCTGGCCGATATCGCCCGTATGGAACCACCCGTCACTGTCTATGGTCTCCCGGGTCGCTTCGGGGTTGTTGAAATAGCCCAGCATGATATGTGGACCACGCGAGAGGATTTCGCCGTCATCGGCGATCATGACCTCCACGCCGGCGAGGCAACGCCCGACGGTGCCGAGTCGATAGGCCTCGAGGGTGTTGCAGGTGATGACGGGCGACGTTTCGGTCAGGCCATAGCCTTCGAGGATGATCAGTCCCGCCGCGTAGAAGAACTTGGCAATCTCCGGAGCAAGGGGCGCACCACCCGAGACGAAGTATCGTAGCCTGGCTCCCGTGCGTTCCTTGAGCTTCGAGAACACCAACCTTTGTGCGAGGCCGTACTGCAGGCCCAGGAGCCCACCGGGTTCACGTCCCGAAGACATTTGCTGATCTGCCCACCGCTCACCCGTGCGGCGCGCCCAGACGAAGATGCGTTGCTTGAGCCCACCACCGGCCACGGCATTCTCCAGCACGCGGGCGTAGATCTTCTCATACAGACGAGGCACCGACATCATGAGCGTGGGCCGGACCTCGCTCATGTTGACCGGAACCGTGTCGATCGACTCCGCATAGGCGATGCAGCAGCCGACTGCGTAATGTATATAGGCGCCCGTGAGTTCAAAGATGTGACTGAGTGGCAGAATGCTCAGCGCCATGTCGCCAGTGCCCACATCCAGGATCTGCCGGACGCCTTCCACGTTGGAGTGGATGTTGTCATGCGTGAGCATGACCCCCTTCGGGTTTCCGGTCGTCCCCGAGGTATAGATGAGCGTCAGCAGCTCTTCCGGAGCGACCCCCAGTGCCGCCTCCTTGAACAGTGTAGCGCGTTCGGGGGAGTCCTCGGCGGCGCCCAGGGCTTCAAGTTCCGCCAGCGTCATATCACAACCGTCCTCCGCGCCGGCCGCGAAACCGATCACCCATTGGATACCGGGCGTCTGCGCGCGAATCGATTGGATCTTTCTGGCCTGCTCTGGCGTGGAAACGAAAATCACCCGCGCGCCGGAGTCATTCAACAGGTAGGGAATCTGTTCTGCCGGCAGCGTGGCGTAGATGGGTACATCGGTCAACGAACTGCAGGAGCAGGCATAATCGACAACCAACCACTCCGGTCGATTCTCCGAGAGAAGGGCGACTCGCTCGTGCGCCCTGACGCCGAGATGGGCCAAGCCCAGTGCTGTGCGCCGTACACGCTCGAGAATGGTGCGGTGACTGATGGGTTCCCAGACGCCCTTGACCTTGTGCATCACCGCGTCCGTGCGATCGAAACGCTCGACGGCATCGAAGAAGAGGCGGTTGATCGTACCGGGGGCGGGGCGGGGGCCCCCCGACGCGTATTGGGTGGGTGTGGGCATACTTCAGAAAGTGTGCCCGGGGGCCGAAGGGCGGGAGAGCCTCGACGGAATCAATTCCGGGAACGTGCCTCCGGCAGGCGGCAGCACGCGGCAGCACACGCTCCGCGTTGCGATCCTCTCAGCGCTTGACGGGCACCGTGAGCCGAAGCGGTGTGCCGTCCACCAACTGTCCCCGGTACCGCACGGTCACCTGCACGACGACCGAATCACTGACATTCTGCGCACCGGAGGTCGGGAAATGCTGCGGGCGTACACGCACCGAACGCGACGCGCGACCACCGCTGTCGGTGGTATCGATAACCGAGGCCGCCCGATTGTCGTTCACGAGGTAGGCGGCGCCCGTGGTGTCGTTGGCGGGGTTGGCGGGGTGCAGCACTTCGTATCGCACCAGCCAGCCAGCCACATTCGATGCAATCCCGTCGGTATGTCTCACGGTGACAGAGAACTCACCGGTGGTGTTCTTGCGCGCCGTGTCCGGGAGGCTGAGCGTGAGAGCGCTGGGAGCCGAACCGCTTACGGAGTCCGGGGCTTGCGTGACGAGGATCGGGCGGAGGACCTGCAGGCTCGCTCCGATGCGCGCGGCAATGCGAGGATCCCCCGTGGGCGCTTTCCGGGCCACGATCACGCCACGCGCGGAATCCACGATGAGGGCGGAATCACGATTGAAATCCGCATAGAGATACAGCGGCTTCGCATCGGCGATCTCGTCGCCGCGGCCGTTCCGTACGATGGCTCGAACGGGCGCCACCACGCCGGCCTCGTTCCGCAGGGTGTCACCGACCACCACGGACGGTGATGGGAATGCGGCCATTTCGATGGACATCGGGACGTCGGGGCCCGCCCCGACATCGGTGCACGCTCCCGTCATCCCGGCAAGCAGCAGTCCGGCGAGTATCACGCCGGGGATCTTCGGTCTCACGCGAACCGTTCGGCGAGCCGGGTGGCGAGGTTGATGTAGGCCTGACTGGCGGGATCCGCAGGAGCCCGCAGCACCACCGGCTGTCCGGCGGCGAACGCATCGGTCGTCGCCGGTGTTCGGGGAATCGGCTGCTCGAAAATCAAATGCTGCGGGAGGTGCTCACGCACATAGTGGACCACGCGTTCGGTCGCGGGGTTTCCCTCCTCGTGCATCGTGAGCAGGATCGCTTCGAGCGTGATTTCGTCGTTCTCCGTGATCACATCCTGAATGGCGCGCAGGATCTGCGGGGTGGTTTGCAAAGCGAGGGGTTCACACTGCAAGGGCACCACCACATGCTGGCTGGCGGCAAGCACACGGCGAGTGATGGCCCCGAGTCCTGGCGGCGTATCCACCACTACCACGTGGCAGCGCTCCCGAGCCATTGCGAGAAGATCTCCCAGAACGCCGGTCTCGCCGACGGCGCGCTGGAACGCCGTGTGATCGGCTGTCTCGCTGACAGAACCGGCGAGAATCACACGCAACCAGGGCAGCGCGGTGGGAAGGATCACTTCTCGCAGCGAGCGTTCCCCACGCAGGTAATCATCGAATCCAACGGTGGGGTGACCACGCCGAAGTCCGACACCATACCGCACCGCTCCCTGCGGATCCGTATCCACCAGCAGGGTCTTGAGGCCACGACGGGCAAACGCCACGGCCAGATTCACCGCGGTCGTGGTCTTCCCAACTCCACCTTTCTGGCTGACAATCGACAGGACTCGTCCCATGGATCAGTGTCCACCCTGGGACCATGGGTTCGTACTGCCATCGCTCCCACCGTCAGCCTCACCGCCGCTGCCACCGTCCATTCCGGCCTCGCTGCCGGGGCCACCCCAGTCTGTGCTTGTCCCATCATCCGGGGCTTCGGCGTTCTGCGCGTCCTCCTGAGCAGTACGCTGCATCTGCTGCAGCGTGCGTTCGGCATGAGCGCGGTACTTCGCCGCCTGTGGATCGTCGACGCGACTGGTGCGCAGATAGGCCTCGAGGTGCATGCCCGCGTGCACCGTATCGCTGCGCTTGAGCAGCAGAAACGCGAGCCCGTAGTGCGCGCCGGCCAGTTCGGGATCGAGCTGCAGGGCGCGTCGATAGGTGCGGATCGCCTCCTCTGGTTGCCCCGTCTTGGAGAACGCGATGGCAATGTTCTGCAGCACCCCGAGATCATCCGGGCGCTCACGCAGTGCCAGGCGATATGACGTGAGCGCGTTGGCGTAATCTCCGCGCGCTTCGAGATCAAGCGCCTCGGTGAGAAAATCGGGTTGACCCGTGCCACGTGCAGAAGAGCCGCCCACGAGGCGGCGCCACCAAGTCATGCGCTCGCAGTGATTCGTGAGGGGAATGGAAATGCGACGATCACGTGCGGCAATCATCGCCAGTTACGTGCCAAGCTATCGCCGGGTGAGCGGGCCTACAAGTTGGCATGCGCACCGTGTTGCGGCTCCTGTGGGAGAGGGGCTAGACTCCCATGACGTTCTCGTTCACCCCGGAGTCGTCGATGTCCACGCCGCAGCCGTACGCCCCCGATCCCAGCAAAGGGGTGTTCATCGTCGATTGGCCGCTTTTCGGCGAACTCGCGCGGGCCCTGGCCGTGCGCGTCGCGAGGGAATGGACTCCGGAGCTGGTGCTCGGTATCGCAACCGCCGGCGTTGTGCCTGGGGCTGCCGTTGCAGCGATTCTGGGCTGCCCGTTCCACTCCATCCTGATTTCCAGGCGCTATAGTGCCGAACGGGTTCGCGAGACTCCGGCCGTATTTGGCGCGGCTCCAGCGGAAGTGCGGGGCAGGCGGGTGCTGGTGGTCGACGAGACCTGCGACTCCGGGCAAACACTGCGGTTGGCCGTCGGCGCCGCGATCAATGCGGGTGCCCTCGAAGTGCGTTCGGCCGTGAGTATTCGCACCGGGCCCCACCAGCCCGACTACCATGCCCTGGCCACACAGGCGATGGTCGTACTACCGTGGGACCGGGAAATCTTGATTGATGGGGAACTTCGCCCCAATCCGAAATACGCTGGGCTCCTGCCGCACCCGGTAGTCTGAACCGAACGCCGGCCGTCAATCGGTCAGTCAGATCGCGGGGTCAGCGTCTGTCCGCTCCAAGCGCCATCCGGAAGGATCCCTTGAAGCGCCTACAACCTCAGGCACTCGCGGCCGCGTGCTCGTATGGGATCCCGCGCCCCATGGCCTCCCAGACGTAATCGAGAACATCCACGGAGCCGAGGAGGAACCGGCTTCGGCCCTCGGCCAGTTCAGGGGCGTGAACGTCCAGGACTGAGATCGGGGCGTCTGCCAGACGACCGAAGAAGCCGGACAGCAGACCGGTCGTGACAAGACGCCCGTATCCGTCGGGCGAGCCGCTTTCACTCCAATCGGACACATCGAGTGCCATCACGGCCTGGCTGAGCGGTACGAGTTCGGCCCGTCCCCAGCCCTGGGCGTGCAGGAAGGCTTCGAGCAGCCACGGGAACTGCTCGTCCGAAAGGATCGCGGGGCTGTCCTCCCCCTGCTCTGCGAGCCATGCCGCGAAATGCTCGAAGAGCGCCTGGCCGGCAGAAAAGCCGGCGTCGCGGATGGCGTCGAGCGGTACGAAGTCACCGCCCTCCCGCTGGTGTTCCACGGCCTGCTGGAGTCCCGTGAAGAATTCCACGGGAACGGTCACGCAGCGCATGCTGACCGGCGACTGGGCGGAGGCGGAGAATGAGGGGCTCATGTTCCGGTGACGCTCGCGCACTGGGCCCGTCACGTCAAGCGGCAGTTGGGGCCCCATGCTGTGACGGAGCATGCCGCGGACGTGCGATTGTGCCGGTGGTCACCTGGACGCATCAGGTCCCCCGGCACCCGAGAGGCGCGCCAGCAAGCCGGCTTCGTCGAGCACTTCGACGCCCAACTCTCGAGCCTTGTCCAGCTTGCTGCCTGCCTCCTCACCAGCCACGATGAATGTGGTCTTCCGGGAGACACTACTGGTGACCCGCCCTCCGGCGTTCTCGATCCGCGCGGTGGCCTCGCCACGCGAGAGCGTGGGGAGGGTGCCAGTCAGGACCACCGTTGCACCGGTGAGCACGCCATCGGCCTGCACCGCATCGGGCTCGTCCAGCCGCAGGCCGCGTGAAGCCAGGCGCGTCATCAGCGTGCGGGTGGTGGGATCAGCAAAGAACGCGGCTACCGACCCGGCGATGGTCTCGCCGACTCCGCGGACCGCACTGAGCTGTTCGGTGGAGGCGGCCATGATGGCATCGAGCGTACCGTACTGGCGTGCCAGCACCTGAGCCGCCTGTGCCCCGACATGACGAATGCCCAAGCCGAACAGCAGCCGTGAGAGCGGTTGCTGTTTGGCGGCCGCTATTGCGGCAACCAGATTCTCGGCGCTCTTCTGCGCGAAGCGCTCGAGGGTGAGCAGTTGTTCGGCGGTCACATCGAAAAGATCCGCCACATCGTGCACGAGCCCGGCATCCAGCAATTGCTGAATCCGTGCATAACTCAGACCCTCGATATCGAGCGCATCCTTGCTGGCGAAGTGCACCAGCCCCTCGAGCTGTCGCCCCGGACAGGCAACGTTGGGGCAATACACGGCAACGTCGTCGCCATAGCGAACAACCGCCGTGCCGCATCGGGGACAGTGTGTTGGCATGCTCCACGGGAGCTGGCTCCCGTTGCGCTTCTCCGGCACGGGACCCAGCACCTGGGGAATGACGTCTCCCGCGCGCACGACCTGTACTGTGTCGCCACTACGCAGATCCCTGGCGGCGATCTGGTCGGCGTTGTGCAGCGACGCATAGGTGACCGTCGCTCCCCCCACCTCCACGGGCTCAAGCACCGCGAATGGCGTGAGAACGCCCGTGCGTCCGACGTTGACCTCGATGCGCTGGAGTATGGTGAGTGCCATGTCCGGCGCGAACTTGCGTGCGATAGCCCATCGTGGTGTGCGATCGCTGCGGATGCCGAGCTCGTCCTGCAGTGCAACGTCATTCAACTTCACCACGCCGCCGTCGATGGCAAAACCCAGCGTGGCCCGTGTCTCATGTTCTACAGTGTGGGCCCAATGTTCGACTTCCTCGATCGTCCAACAGTGCCGGCGACCCGGCGCGACCGGGATACCCCAGGTGGCCAGTTGATCGAGCAAAGCCCACTGCGTTCGCGCGGGAGTACTTCCGTCTGGCAGCACGGCGGCGTAGCCAAAGAAACGCAA
>CAZPJX010000139.1:0-7066 GCA_964586985.1 uncultured Gemmatimonas sp.
GGTGACCGAAGTGGCGGTATGCCATCCCATGACCCGTCCGACAATCATGGAGCCACCGATACCCACCAGGAGCCCCACGATGCCGCCCATGAGGCAGAGCACCACACTCTCCACGAGAAACTGCGTCAACACATCACCACCGCGTGCCCCGATCGCCATGCGGATACCGATTTCGCGGGTGCGTTCGGTGACCGAGACGAGCATGATGTTCATGATGCCGATGCCACCGACCAGCAGCGAGATGGAGGCGATGGCCGCCAGCAGCGCGGTCATCACCGTGGTGGTGCTGGTGGCGGTGGTTGCAAGTGCGGATTGATCGCGCACGGTGAAATCGTCGGCTCCTCCACCGATTCCATGCGACTCCCGCATGATCCCCTTGATCTCTTCCATCGCGGCCGGGATCTGCTTCGTGTCATTGGTCATCGCGAGGATGGACCCGATGAAGAAGAAATTGCTGATTCGAGTCTGCGCCGTCGTGTAGGGCACGACCACGATATCATCCTGGTCGGTGCCTGTGGCGGCCTGTCCCTTCTTCGACATCACCCCGATCACGGTGAAGGGGGTCCGACCAAGGCGGATACGCTGTCCCACGGCACCGCCATCGGGAAAGAGACCATCCGCCACGGTCTTGCCGAGAATCACCACGGTCCGTTTCCCGTCGACATCGTCGTCGGTGAACTCCACGCCGTCTTCCACGGTCCAGTTTCTGATGCGGAAGAAGTCGGTGGAGACGCCGTTGACCTCAGTGCGCCAGTTGCCGGTCGATGCGATGACCTGCGTGCGGGTGTTGATGACCGGGGATACGCCCGTCAGCAGCGTCGCCTCGCGCTTGAGCTTGTCGACATCATCAATGGTCAGGCGGTTGAAACTCTGGGCCCCCTGGTTGGAACCACCCGCCTGGGACGCACCCGGCGTGATGACGATCAGGTTGGTGCCCAGCGTGGCGATCTGCGATTCAATCTGCCCGCGCGCACCGGCGCCGATCGCCACCATCACGATGACGGCGGCTACGCCGATCACGATGCCCAGCATCGTGAGGAAGGTGCGCATCTTGTTCTTGACGATGCTCTGCAACGCCATCCGGAGTAGGATGATCAGTTTCACGTGCCCACCTCCTCTGCGTCTAGGGCCATCAGATCGATGGCAGCGTCTCCCCGATCCTCCACGGGATGATCCTTGCGAATTCGGCCGTCTCGCATCTCGATGATGCGTTTCGCGTAGTGGCTCACTTCGGGCTCGTGCGTGACCAGGAGAATCGTGATTCCCTGATTGTTGAGCTGTTGGAACAAGGCCATCACATCGAGCGTGGTGCGCGAGTCGAGGTTGCCGGTGGGTTCGTCGGCAAGCAGCAGCGTGGGGCTTGTCACCAGGGCCCGTGCGATCGCGACGCGCTGTTGCTGTCCGCCCGAGAGTTCGCTCGGATGGTGGTCCATGCGCTTGCCCAGCCCCACACGCTCGAGGGCGGCGCGGGCCAACGCTTTCGTGTCACGATGCCGTCCGAGGCGGTCATAGAGCAGCGGCAGTTCCACGTTGTCGAGGGCGGTGGTGCGGGAAAGCAGATTGAACCCCTGAAAGACGAATCCCAGCTTGTGATTGCGAAGGTCGGCACGCTCGTTGCGGGTCATGCCATCCACCTTCACACCGTCGAGCAGGTACGAGCCTGCGGTCGGGGTGTCGAGGCAGCCGAGGATGTTCATCAGCGTCGACTTGCCGGATCCCGATGTCCCCATGACGGCGATGAACTCGCCGGGCATCACGGTGAGATCGACCTGTCTGAGTGCGGCGACCTCATTCGATCCCATGTGATAGATCCGGGTCAGGCCCCGGACCTGAATCACGGGTGTGGTCTTGTCGGTCATGTCACCTCCGCTCAGAAGGGACCTGGGGGACCGCCACGGCCACGACCCTGCGGTTGCTGCTGGAACGGACTGGTTGTTGTCCCGGTCACGGGGGCACTACCGCCGAGATTGGTGCCGATCACGACCTGCATGCCCGCCTTCAGATCTTCGCCGCTGATTTCGGTGCGCGTGCCATCGGTGATCCCGATGCGGACGCGATGCGCCACCAGCGTGCCGCCTTCGAAGGTGTAGATCGTGCCTTGGTCTGACCGTGCGCCACCCGCTCTGCGGCCCTGGCTGTTTGCCACCATGCCACCCCTTCCACCGGCGCCCGGTGGGCCGCCGCCCATTGCTCCGGGTCCTCCCTGAGCAGGAGCTGCGGCGGGGCTGCCTGAGGGCGCTCCCGGGGGCGTACCTGCGGCGCTCGCACTAGCTCCACGACCTGCGGAGCCAGATGCCGAAGAGTCCACGGGCGGGCGGAAACGAAGTGCCGTATTGGCCACCATGAAGACTTCATTGGCCTCGCCGGTGATGAACTGCACCGTGGCGGTCATGCCCGGCAGCAGCACGCCATCGGGATTGTTGACGTTGATCACCACCGTATAACTCACGACGTTGTTGGCCGTCGTTGACGCGAGGCGCACCTGTTCCACCTTGCCTCGGAATCGACGGTCCTGGAAGGATTGTACCGTGAACTCGGCTTGCTGGCCTTCCTTGATGGATCCGATGTCGGTTTCGTCCACCGAGGCCAGGATCTGCATCTGCGACAGGTCGTTGGCGATGACGAACAGCTTCGGGGCCGAGAGACTGGCGGCCACGGTCTGGCCCAGGTTCACGGCGCGTTCGATCACCACGCCGTCGATGGGCGCGTAGATGTTGGTGTATGCCAGGTTCTGGCGTGCGCGCTCCAGCGCGATCTGCGCCGAGGTGACGCTGGTCTGCGCGAGTGCGTAGGTGGTGCGCGCAGTATTGTACTCGGTCTCGGTGACGATCTTTTCGTCGTGCAGCGTCTTGGTCCGCTCGAACTCTTCCTTTGCCTGCGTGAGCGAGGCCTGCGAACGCGCGATGCCCGCCTCGGCGTCCTGCACGGCCTGGCGCAGCAGGATGGGATCGATGCGCGCGATAAGCTGCCCCTTCTTTACGCGATCATTGAAGTCCGCATGCAGCTCGGACACCTGGCCCGATACCTGTGTGCCGACTTCCACGGTCTTCACGGCGCTGAGCGTTCCCGACGCCGATACCGTCGACCGCAGGGAGCCCAGGTCCACGGTGGCGAAGCGGTAGGTCGGCACGTCGGTCGTGCCCTTGGTCATCGTCCAGAAGCCGGCACCCGCTATGGCGGCAACGACAACCGTTGCCGCGGTGATCTGCATCAGCCTGTTCATGGTGGTTCGGAAAGGGGTGGATTGGGCGGGAGCGCCCGGCGCGAGCCCGCACCACAGCGGTGGGTGCGCGGTCCACTCATCTCGGTAGACGTCGTCCGGCGCCGATGTTCAGGGCCATGGCTTGAACCGCCGTCTGGTGTTCTGAACGGCGGGAACCGCGGTATGAACGACAGGGGGCGGGCACGGAGCGCTGGTTCGTGGAGCCGGATCGTGCTTCTGGCGGTTGCCGATATCCCGGCGGTATGCTGCGGCATGGCCAGAGATCGGAGGATCGCGGTACTGACAACGACGGGAACGCACGCCGCACTCTCCGTGCAGGTTTCTCGGCGCGAGCGGCTCCTCATCACCGTCTTCTGGCTGCTCTACGCCGTGGTGACCGTGGTGAACGTCGTGTTCGGGGGGCGCCGCGGACCGGTGGGCGGGACCTCCGATACCATCATTTTCTGGGTGGCCATCGCCGAGGCGGTGGGCTGGGCACTCGCAACCCCCACGCTGTTTGAACTGGTGGCGGGGCACACGGTGGAAGAGGGGCAGGACGCCCTGTCGCTGGGCGAGTTACTGCGTTTCGTGCTCGTGGGTGTTGGCGTGGTTGGGCTCATGACCGCATTCGGGGTGGGGCTGCGGTCGCTGCTGTTCGAACCCCTGCCTGGCGGCGGTGGGCCGCTCATCTGGTTTCCGTTCACCAACAACGCCGTCCTGTATGTCGCCGTGATCGCGGCGGGGCTCGCGCGCGCGTACTCCCTGCAGTCCCAGTGGCGTGAGCAGCGGACGGTGCGGCTCGAGGCGGAATTGGCCCGTGCTACACTGGCCACACTCCGTCAGCAGATCGACCCGCATTTCCTCTTCAACACGCTCAACCTCATTTCCTCGCTGGTCGAGCGCGACCCCAAGGGGGTGCGGCGCATGATTGTTCGCCTGAGTGAGCTGCTCCGCGCGAGTCTGGAGACTGGGGGGCGTCCGGAGATCACACTTCGGCAGGAACTCACCCTGCTCGACGCGTACCTCGAGATCATGCGCATGCGTTTTGGATCACGACTGGAGATCTCGCAGACGGTGGACGAGTCGCTGCTCGACGTGTTCGTGCCCAGCTTCCTGCTGCAACCGCTTGCGGAGAACGCCGTGCGCCACGGCGTCGAGCCCCTGCGGGGGCAGGGGTGTGTGGAGGTCGAGGTTTTGCGCGACGGGCGGGATCTGGTTCTGCAGGTGCGTGACAATGGCAGTGGGGAAGGCGTGGGTGAGGAAGCCGAGCGAGTCGAGCGGGTCGGGCCCCTGCGGCGGCCCGTTCGCATGGCATCGGCCGATGCGTTCGATGGAGAAGCGGTGGGCGCACATCACGGGATCGGTCTCGCCAATACCCGGGCGCGTCTCTCGCAGTTGTACGGACCGGGGGCTTCGCTGGTGTTGCGACGCGTGCAGGATCGCACGGTGGCGGAGGTGCGGATTCCCCTTGCTGTGGAGGCCCCATGAGTGTTGCGGTCGCGTTGCGGGTGCTCATTGTGGACGACGAGGCATTCAATCGCCTCCGGTTGAGGGATCTGCTGGAAGAGCAGCCTGATGTGGAGGTGGTGGGTGAGGCCTGCGATGGTGTGGAGGCCATCGAGCGTATCGGGGCCCTGCGTCCTGACCTGGTGTTCCTGGATATTCGTATGCCGGGGATGTCGGGGTTGGACGTGGTGCGGCAGATCGGGCCTGCGGCCATGCCGGTAACGGTGTTTGTCACGGCCTATGATCAGCACGCCGTGGAAGCGTTCCAGCTGGCGGCGTTGGACTTCCTCGTCAAGCCTTTCGATGACGAGCGATTTGCGGAGGCCTTGCAGCGGGCTCGGCGATTGGTGGCGCTCAATGATCTGGCGGTGATGCGTGCGCGGCTCGGGGACATACTCGGGACGGTGACGGCAACGCCGATGCCGGCATCCGGGCCGACCGGGGGTTATCTGGAGCGGATTGCCGTAGAGGAACAGGGGACCATTCGACCGATCTCCGTCGCCGACATCGAGTACATCCTGGCGAGCGGACCCTATGCGGAGCTGGTGATTGCGGGGCGCCGGCATCTGGTGCGGGAGTCGATGCAGTCATTGGAGGACCGACTCGATCCCAGGCGGTTCCTGCGCATCCATCGGTCGGTGATCGTGCGGCTGGACCGGGTGGAAGGCCTAAGGCGGGGTGCAGGCGGCGATGGAGAGGTGCTGCTCAAGGGTGGCGGGCGGCTGCGGGTGAGCCGAACCCGTCGGGATGCGCTGGAGCGCTGGCTGGGGATGGGCGGAAACTGAGCCTTCAGGCGTTCCCGGCGGCCAGGCTGTGAGCCATCCAGCGGACGGGGGGTCGCGAGCTGCTGGTCTGAAGGGTTTATCAACGAGTTCGGCTGCGGATCCTGATTCGCAGGTCTTGCGTGGGGCTGACGTGGTGTGCCGGAGCGCCTGGTGGGGCTCTAAGTGGCGTTCAGGGCGCCATTTACCGGTCGGGCGTCGGCAATGTGGGCAGAGCGGGCCCGTGACTTGCGGGTTGCAAAAAACCGCGCTACGTTGCAAGGCTCACCCTGCACCGGCCAAATCCGGGGTAGGCCTGTGCCGTGGAGTTCGCCGCGAGGCGGATCGCGGCGAGTGAGTCAGAGCCGAAGCAGCACCCCTGCAGAACCACAGCCGCACGTTACGTAGCACGGAGCCGGACTATGCCGCGCGAGAAGATCATCCTCGGATGCACCGAGTGCAAGAACCGCAATTACTTCACGATGAAGAACAAGCGTCTTCATCCTGAGCGTGTGGAGTGGAAGAAGTACTGCCCGCGCTGCAACAAGCATCAGACGCACAAGGAAACCAAGTAGTCATGACTGCTCCCGTCGAGGTAACCCGTCCGGGAGTCGGCACGCGGCTGGTCACGTTCTATCATGAAGTGATCGCCGAGATGAAGAAGGTTACCTGGCCCGATCGCCCGCAGTTGCAGCAGGCGACGATCCAGATCATCATCTTCGTGCTGATTCTTGGTGCCGTGATCGGTCTGATTGACGTCTTGTTGCAGGCGCTGCTGGTGCGTCTGCCGAACATGCTGTTCGGGGGCTGAGTTCGCGCCCATGACCGTGTCGATACTCGAGCACCGCTGGTACGCGATCCAGACGACGTCCGGCCACGAGAACAAGGTGCAGCGCCTGATCCAGCGAAAGATCGATATGGATCCGGCGCAGCCTGAGGATCGTCTGATTCGTCAGGCGCTCGTGCCGACGCAGGAAGTGGTGGAAATCAAGAACGGGAAAAAGGTCACCGTCGAGCGCAAGATTTTCCCGGGCTATGTGCTCGTGGAGATGGTGGCCAGTCAGGATACCCTGCACGAGATCAACGCCATTCAGGGCGTGATCAAGTTCGTGGGGAAGGACAAGGATCCGATGCCGCTGCGGGACGACGAGGTTCGTCGTTTGCTGGGGCAGGTCGATTCGGCCGATGAAGCGCCTGTGCGCGAGGAGATTCCGTTCCTTGTCGGGCAGGCGGTGGCGATCAGTGAAGGTCCGTTCGCCGAATTCAATGGTACCGTCGAGGAAGTGCTCCCTGAAAAGGGGAAGGTCCGGGTATCGGTCAGCCTTTTCGGCCGGCCAACCTCGGTGGAGTTGGATTATCTCCAGCTTCGCGGGTACTGAGCCGCCACGGCGGTTTCAGGTGCAGGGCGTCGCCACCACCCGACGCAAAACACCGTGGTAGCAAGACCCCGCGCGGATGGTCCGCGTGGGGAACTCGCGATGAGGAAGTCGCATGGCCAAGAAGGTCACTGGATTCGTCAAGCTGCAGATTCCTGCAGGCAAAGCGAACCCGGCGCCCCCGGTAGGTACGGCCCTCGGTCCCCAGGGTATCAACATCA
>CAZPJX010000140.1:0-4510 GCA_964586985.1 uncultured Gemmatimonas sp.
GCCATTCCCCTGGACGAGTTGGCTATCCGCGCGATCACCGGTGGTGGGCCGGGCGGGCAGCACGTCAATCGGAGTGCTACGCGCGTGGTAGTGTCCTGGAACGTGCAGACCACCAGGGCCCTGCGCGACGAGCAGCGCGCCCGTGTTCGCGAGAAGCTGGCCTCCCGGCTGGATGGTGACGGGACGCTGCGCATCGTGGCCGGCGAGTATCGGAGTCAAATGCAGAATCGCCGAGCGGCCCTCGCGCGGTTGCAGCAGCTCGTGGCCCGTGCGCTCGTGGTGCCGCGCACGCGCAAGGCTACGCGCCCCTCGCGGGGTGCCGTGGAGGAACGCCTGAACGTCAAGCGGCAGCGCTCGGAGCGAAAGCAGCAGCGCCGCCGCGATCACGACGAGTAGCAGGGCACAGCCAGTACCCTGCCACCCGCCAGCTCATCGAGCTCGGCGTGTCGGCTTCACGTGACCCTGTCAGAACGTGATGATGTTCACGCCGAGGTAGTAGGTGATGAAATCGGCGCGCCCGCGCACGGGAATGGCGGGTCGGTTGTTTTCGAAGGCCTCCTTCACGCGCTGATCATTGAGATAGCTCGCGTTGTCGTGACGGAGGAGGCGCGCCCCGAGATCGAGGCGGACAGGATTCTTCCCATTGTGCACCCGCAGGTAGGCGCCAACTGCGCCCCCATAGGACCAGACCGCATCGCTGGCGTTTGTCGTGCTGGCAAAGGGAGTATTGGTATTGTCGGAGCCTTCAATCGTGCTCTGCGTGGAGAACACCGAGAACCCGCCCAGCACCGTGGCGTAGGGCGTCACCGTACCCGTGGGTCCCAGCAGCTGGGGGCCCGCTACCAGGGAAAAGATGTTGCTGGATGTGCGCAGATCCAGTTGAATGAGCCCACCCGTACCGGCCAGCGGGATACGTCGCCGGCTGTTGGCATAGCTCAGGAACGAGAAGTCTCCTCGCAGGTTGACGATGCTGTTCTTGTCCAGCCGACCCAGCAGATAGGCGCCAAGCCCCCACCCATTGTTGGTGTTGGCGGCGAAGTCGCCCTTGGGTTCGGAGACCTGCAGATGGATGCCGACGGACCCGCGTCCGGTTGGCGGATTGCTCTGTGCGGAGAGTACGGGCGGCATGACCACGGCCAATACCAGGGCCGGCAGAGCAGATGAAAAAAGACGCATGGAATATCAGGTGGACGGTCTATTGGGACACTGCGCCAGGTGACTGGCGCCGGATTCCCATGATGTACGCTACGAGCGCGCGAAGGTGTCACCCCATCAGCCGCCGATCGCGGGATCAGGCGCTAAGTTGAGGCCATGACGGTCCTGTCCTTGTCCCCTGGGAGTCTGCAGTGAGCACCGTGCCCACACCAAGTGAGACTCCCGGATTTCTCTCAGCCGCCGACGTGAGTCGGTTGCTCCCAGGTGCGTTGGTCCAGCCGGCACAGGAAGGTGCTCGCCTGCTCGCCCTGCATTGGCTGCATCAGCTCGCGGATGCCCGGCGGGACTGGCAGACACTGCCCCGGACCGTCATGGGCGACGAAGGCGATCCGGCCAACCACGAGGCGGCACTCAAGGCCTCGGCCACCACTGTCCTGCACAAGGGCCGGGTCGCGCTCCGCCGGCTGCGCGCGACCCTGCGCGAGCACGACAGCGTGTTGGACGGCACCATCGATCGCCGCACCGCACGTGCGCTCCGTGCGTTGGGTCAGGCCACCAACGCCGTGCGCGATTCCGACGTACAGCGCGCCTGGCTGGAGGCAGAGCACGATCATCTCCCCGATGAGGCTCGTCACGAGGCCCAGCGCCTGCGCGAGCGGCTCGAGCTGCGGTCGCAGCGCGCCGGAACCGATGTCGAAGCGGCTTTTCAGCGGCATTTCGATCCCATCGTGGAACGGTTGCTCAACGACTTGAGCACCTATCGCCTCCTGAAGCGTGTGGGAGGCGGCCTCCCCAGCACGCCCTACGCTCGCCATCTGGCAACGCGGCTGGCGCGTAGCGAGAGTCGACTGCGCAGGGACCTGGAGCGGTTGCGGGATCCGCATGCCGTGGAGGACATGCACCGTCTCCGCATTCGGCTCAAGCGTCAGCGCGCGCTGCTCGCGCCGTTTGCCAGGACCCACCCGGCACTTGCAGGATGGTTCGAGCGGGCAACCCGCGGACAGGATCTCCTTGGTGCGATCCGCGATGCAGCCCTGCTGGCGCAGCGCGCGCGCAAGGCCAGCCTGCCCGCACTCGAACAGGCGCTCCACGACACCATGCTGGCCCATCACGCCGCCTTCGTGTGCGACTGGAGCGATCGCCCGTCGGAAGTTGCAGACTCGCTCGCCGCGGCCATCACCGAGCTGCGCGCTATGGCCTCGCCTCGTGCACCGGGTGGGCTGCCACTCGAGATCGAGCGCAAGTTCCTGCTGCGCGAATGCCCCCCAGCCCTGCGCGCCATGCGGCCCGCACAAATCGATCAGGGGTGGTTGCCGGGCAAGGCCTTCAAGGAACGCCTGCGCCGTCTGGTCCTACCCAATGGCACAGTGACCTGCTGGCGCACCATCAAGCTGGGGCCTGCGGAGGCACGCATCGAGCTCGAGGATGCCACCCCGCCCGAGCTCTTCGATGCGCTCTGGCCACTCACCCGTCAGGCCCGGGTGCGCAAGGAGCGCTACACCATTGCCGACGGCGTGCACCACTGGGAGATCGATGTCTTCCGGGATCGTCAGTTGGTGCTCGCGGAAATCGAACTGCAGGCCATGAACGAGGAATTCGAGCTGCCGGCATGGTTGGCCCCATATATCGTACGTGAGGTCACGAAGGAGGTGGCCTACCTCAATTCCGAGCTGGCTCGTGCGGAAGCATGAGCACACGAAGCTCGCATTCCTGGCCCTGATTCGATGCGGCCGTCATGCAACCCCCACGCTGAGCTCCCGCTAGGCGCATGCTGATCTCGATGATTCCCCTTCGGGATCGCCGTGCCCGCGTGGTTGGCTATGCCGTGTCGGGATGCCCCGACGACGTGCGCGACGGGGGAGGGCCGGATGAGGAGGCGCGTCGCCTCGTCGAGCGGGTACCGATGCTGGCGCGGCTGGCCGGGCGAAGCCTCATCGTTCCCGTCACCCCCGCGGTCGTGCGCGATGGCGCCATTACGCGCTTCGCCTCCATCGACGCCGTGTGGCTGATCGCCACCGAAGCGCTCGACGATCCAACCACGCGACGAGCCGTGGACAGACTGATCGGCACGGGGTTTCAGTTCGCCCTGCTGGGCTATCCCGAAGGCGAGCCCCTGCCGCCTTCGCTGACCGGCAGTCCCATCATCCTCGATGCGACCCGAACGCCCGCCAGTGTTCTCGACGGCCGCATTCGGGTGCTCAACGAAGCAGGGCTGCGTCCGCTCATTCGTGGCGTCGACGATCGCGTGACCCGCCAGCGCGTGCTCGCGGCGGGTGCCCCACTGTACGCGGGGCGCCAGCTCACACGTGGCGCGGGAGTGGCTCCTGATCGGACCACCGAGGACAGTATCCTGCGCGCGATCACCCTGCTTGCCTCCTATGCAGACGGACGTCCACCGGACGCTGCCTTTGATGCCTTCGTGCAGGACGATCCCCATGTCGCTGCAGCATTGCTCAAGGCCATGGCGTCGGCCTCGCTTGGCGTGCGCGGGCCGCGTTCGGTGTCACACGCCCTGACCCTGCTCGGCCGCGATGCGATCATGGAACGCATGGTCGCGGTCACGGCACGCCTGATCGGTGAAGCCGCGCAGGATCATGAGCTCGCGTTTCTCACCCTGCGGCGAGCCCGGCTCTGTGAACGAGTCGGTACGGCGCTTGACACCTCACCCCACCCCCGCGCGCGGGTGATCGCCGGATTGCTCTCGACGCTCGAATTCGCGCTGGGCGCTCCGGGGCCCGTGATCGCGCAGCGCCTGTCACTGGCACCGGCCCTCCGGGATGTGCTGGTCGATCGGGTGCAGCCCCTGGGGCAACTGCTCGACGTGGTGGACGCCATGGACTACGGCTGGTGGGATGACATGCTGTACCGATCCCAGCGCCTGGGCATCAGGCCACGCGTGATTGCCGAGGCATGGCTTGACGCGTGGCGTGTCGCCCGCGATGAATTGGGCGTTGCGAGAGCAGAGGGTTTCTGAAGCGGTCGGCCAACGCCTACCATCATCATAGGGAGTTCGGCCATGAGCCTGCACGCCAGCGAGTATCTCATCCAGCGATGCGCCGAAGACGCACGCGTGCTGCATGAGCGCGTAGCCACGATGCGACGGGGTACCAGGATTCCCGGCCCGGACGCGGCCACATCGGAGCGCATGGCCGATGCCTGTGAGGATATCATCGAGCTGCTCGATGACCTGGCGAGCGACGCCGCTGAGCCACTCACCACGGCGGCTCTGCTCGAAATGCTGACGCCCCACCTCGAAGCGCGCATGAAACAGCAGGCGCATGCCGCCGTGCGCGCCGTCTATGCTGGAGCCATCGCGCGCCTGCGGGAGATGGACGAGGTGGATCAGCGGGACGCG
>CAZPJX010000140.1:4610-7020 GCA_964586985.1 uncultured Gemmatimonas sp.
CCGCCTGGCCGTGTCCGTCTCGACAAGTGGCTCTGGGCCGCCCGCTTCTTCAAGACGCGCGCACTGGCGGCCGAAGCCATCGATGGCGGCAAGGTCGATGTGAACGGTGAACGAGCGAAGCGCGCCAAACCGGTGCAGGTGAACGACGAGATACGATTCCGGCAGGGGCCGATCGAATGGTGCCTCATCGTCCGCGATGTCGCCGAGCGTCGCGGGTCTGCCGAGATCGCCCGGCAGCTCTATGTGGAGACGGACGAGGGCCGTCGGCGGCGGGAGCATGTGGCCGAGCAGCTTCGCCAGATGCCCACGGCCTTCGCGTATGGCGACGGCAAGCCCGGCAAGCGCGATCGGCGCGCCCTGCGTCGCCTCAAGGGCGAGGGTTAGCGCGCACCCCGAGCGCGGTGATCTGCGTCAACACCGCCTCGGGCGAATCCGCTGGCGCCGTCACCAGGACCGGCGGACGCTGCCGCGCCTGGCTGACGGGCATGGCGTCGACGTGCGCCCGGGTCAGCGTATCGCAGACGACAACCTGCACGCGACCGTCCGCAACGGCCTTCGCCAGTTCGGCGGGCCTCGACGTCAGGCGCACCTGGATCCCCGCGCCGCGCAGTGCCCGGTCCAGCGCAAGCCTTCGCTCCCGATCGGCGAGATGAATCACCACCACCCGGGGACCGTCGTTCGGTAGGTCTGGCTCGCCGGTAGCGGCCCGCCCCGAGCCCCGATCCTCAGGTGGTTGCGCCATTGCTCAACGCACCACGGCGATGGCGGAAATCTCTACAAGAATCCCGCGCAATGAGGCCCCCACGACCGCACGGGTCGGGTACGGTGGCGAGAATACCTCGCGATAGATGCGGTCGAAACTGCCCCAATCGTTCTCGTCGGCCAGGTACACGGTGACACTCACCACATCGGCCAGCGTCGCGCCACCTGCGCGAATCACCCGCTCGAGATTCGCCAGCGTGATGCGCGTCTGCTCTTCGATGTTTCCCCCCACGATCTGCCCAGTGCCCGGATCGCGAGGCGTCTGTCCGGAGACGAACAGCAACGAAGCCCCATTTGCGGTGCGCACGCCCGGGGAGTAGGCTCCCGCAGGTGGCGGCACATCAGGGAGCATGACCGGCGTCCAGACGCTTCCGGTCTGCACCGTGCCAGGCGATGCATGGGCGGGAACCTTCGGTGTGGCGCCGGTCGGCGAGTCTGCAGACATCTCTCGGGTGGCAGGAGGAAGCGCGATGGCAACGTTTCTCGAACAGCTCGAGACGCCGGTTCCGGTTGTTGACCTCGACCGACTTGCTCACAATCTGGACCGAATGGCGGCATACGTCACCCTGCACGGGTTGGCACTGCGTCCGCATGTGAAAACACACAAGTCGCCGCGGATTGCCGCCGAGCAACTGCGACTCGGTGCCGTTGGCCTGTCCTGCGCCACGCTGCGGGAAACCGAGGTGATGTCGGATGTGTGTGACGACCTGCTGCTCGCCTATCCGCCGGTGGGTGCCGCGCGCCTCGAGCGCCTTGCCCGACTGCCGAAGGATGTCCGGATCTCCGTGGCGGCAGACGATGTGCAGTCTCTCGATGCGCTTTCGGTGGCCGCACGTCTCGGGCAGCGACGCTTCGATGTTCGCGTGGAGGTGGACCTTGGCATGCACCGGGTAGGTGTGACCACACCCGAGCAGGCGCTCGCCATTGCCCGCCACATCGAGCGCACACCGGGCCTCAGCTTCGCCGGCCTGCAATTTTATCCCGGCCACATTCGCTCGCACATCACTGCGCAGGAACAAGCGCTGCGCGAGCTCGCGGCAGAACTCGCCGTCTTCATCGAGGCCCTGACCGATGCGGGCCTGCCGCCGCTGGTCGTGAGCGGCGGCTCTACCCCCGCCGCCTGGCGCATGCACGAGATTCCCGGGGTCACCGAGGTTCGCCCGGGCACCTATGTCTACAACGACCGTACCACCGCCGGTATCGGCGCCTGCGACTGGGACGACTGCGCGCTCACGGTGCTCGCCACGGTCGTCAGCGTGGCCGTGAAGGGTCAGGCCGTCATCGATGCCGGTACCAAGTCCCTTGGGCGGGAACCGCTGCGTGCCGAAGGCGACGGATTTGCCGTCGTACAGGCTCATCCCGAGGTCTTCGTGACGCGCATGTCTGAAGAGCATGGGATTCTCGATCTCTCGAAGACCTCCTGGCGGCCACGTCTCGGGGATCAGGTGCGCCTGATTCCCAACCACGTCTGCATCGTGGTCCACCTCTTCGACGAGATCATCGGCGTGCGTGGTCATGCCGTGGAAACACAGTGGCCCGTGGCCGCACGGGGACGGACATCAAATCAGGATCTCGACCTCGCCCCCGGCAAACCACGGGCCATCTAGCACAGACCGCGCCGACGCGCTCCTGCCGCTCCGCTCAGTCG
>CAZPJX010000141.1:0-6962 GCA_964586985.1 uncultured Gemmatimonas sp.
CCCGAGGCATCTGGATGACCGGATGGCCACCGGCCGTTGCGGTCCATACAACCTGCATCGCGTCATCGGTCACGCTGGCAAGGACCGGCCGAAAGGCGGCAACCCGCTCATCCCACAGGGCCAGAAACTCCTCCCGATTGGTGGGCTGCGTCTTTGGCGGACCCGGATCGTCGAAGCTCATGCCCGTCGATGTCAGGATGACCTGGCCCCATTGGGGGAAGTCCAGCAGATGCGTGGCCAACTGTCCCAGGGTCCAGCTCTTCTCGTGCGGGCGGAACTCGAGCTTGTCCGAGGGGATGCGCTCGAGCATACGGCGGGTACTGGCGAACTCGGATTCAAGATCGGCCAGAGCAGTCTGTGCAAGGGTCGGCATGGCGTGCAGGAGTAGGGTGATGATGGGGATTAGGTATTGGTGCACCCCAGGAGATGCCAGCGTCGGGCATCCTCTAAGGTATCGATATCAGACGGGCCGCCTTCCAGGGAGAGGGTGGCCGTCGGCCCTCCGCGGAGCAGGGCCCTCGCCCCCCGGTCGCCCTGCAAGGCCATCAGCAGAGGCCAATCAGATCGTGGAAAGATTGCGGGGATGCCCACAACCGTCTCATTCGTGTCGTCTTGATAGGTGGATGCTGCTCTCATTATTCCAGAGCCTGATAGAACGAGCAGTGATCTCAGGTGCGCCAGATCGACGGTAGGCATATCGCAGGGAAGTATCAGAATCCCCCGTGGGCACGACGATGCAGCATCATGGTGCGTGGCGATATGCGCCGTGCCGGCCGCAATGGAAGACCCCATGCCCGAGGCCCAGGTGGCGTTATGGACGGTGGCGAGGTTCAGATCTTCAACGGCAACGCGGACGTCCGGGGCGTCGGCGCCGGTGACGACCACCACTGGCTGGCAGTGCGCCTCGAGCAGCAAGCGGGCAGCGCGATGGACCAGCGTTTCACCATCGCGGCCGCGCAGTAGCTGTTTGGGTTCACCGAGGCGGCGAGAGCCGCCGGCAGCCAACAGCAGACCGGCAACGTGCTCGTTCATTCGCCGCTGACGGCTCCGCCGGTCACTGAAATGCGCGGGCAGGGTGTGCGTGTGTGGATCGGGCTCTGTCGTTCTCGCAGGAAACCCGCCGGCCGGTCGTGCAGAACCGCTTCCATCTCCGCGATGGCTGAGAGCGCGATGGAGGATGGTGTTTCACCACCCAGGTCCAGCCCGATGGGTATGTGGAGCTTTCGTCGCATCGGGGCGGTGAGTGGTGTGCCCCGTGCCCCTAGCGTCTCCTGCACGGCGGCCAGGACCTGCGCACCCCGGGATCGCGAACCGAGCACGCCAACGTATCCGACGGGCAGGGGGAGGGCGGCGGCAAGCCAGGCGACGTCTGCATCGAACATGTGCGTAAGGAGCGCGATGCCCGTCCGCCCGTCATGGGGGAGAGCGGATAGCGTGTCCTGGATCGTATCGAGTGAACGGATCAGAATCTTCGCAACACCATGCGGCAGTTGCAGCGCGTCCAGGAGGGCCGGGCGGTGATCGATCACCGTCACCTGCCAGCCCATGGTCACCGCGATGGCGGCGAACCCCTCCGCGCCCCGGCTGGCGCCCACCACGTGGAGAGCGGGAGGCGCGGGGAGCGGCTCCACGAATGCCGACATACGGGCGATGGCCTGACTCTGGTACGTGTGCGGCACACCGGTTCTCTGAGCCGTTGAGGCCATCGCCGACAATTCGGTGACGGAGAAGTCCCGTGCCCGGTCGTGCAGGAACTGCCATGTCCCGGTGGACGCAGGGCCGTCCAGCAGGGCCCATGTTCCAGATCCATCACCCTCATCACAAGCCACCAGTAGGCAGCCACCATGGCGCCGTTTTGCGATCATTTCGGCCTCAACCATCCACCGCCAGTCAGGAAGCGGCTCGAGCAGCAAGTGGGCCACTCCGTCACAGGCGGCGCCAAGACCCCAAATGGCCTGGAGGTCGGCGCGCAGGTCGTAGGTCAACTTCACGGCGCGTCCCGAGCTGCAGACTGCTGCGGCGCGGGCGGCGACGTCGCCCTCGAGGCACCCTCCGCTTACTGCGCCGGCCAGTACGCGGCTCTTTGCGTCGACGAGCAATCGAGCACCAGGCTGGCGATAGGAAGAGCCCTCGACCTGGACGAGGGTCGCCAGCGCGAGGGGGACATCCGGACGAGCGGCGCGCGCAACGGTTGCGGCCTGCGCAAGCTCGGCGATTCCGTTCACGGGACTCCTCTGCCTTATGGGCGGGGTCCGGGAGGGTGGCGATGTCTCACCGGCTCCCGGTATCCCAAGAATAGAGCGGAGGTGTTCGTCCGCCAACCGCCTCAAGCGGACCACTTTGGGGTCCATCAAGGCCTCGGCAGGAATGTTTGCAAGTACCCACTTGCTGCAAGCAGACACTTGCAACTAATTACAGGCATGACCGACGATCATCGACACCGCATCATCACCGCCGCCGCCCGCATCTACGCGCAGCACGGATGGCGTGGGGCGACCACACGCCGTATCGCCGAAGAGGCGGGTGTGAACGAGGTCACGCTCTTCCGTCAGTTCGGTTCGAAGGACGCCCTGCTGGACCAGATGCTGCAGGGGTGCGCCAGAGGCGCCCCCTCTGCCTCCATGCCGAGAACCCCGCTGCACCCCGAGCAGGAACTGCTGCAGTGGGCCCTCGAGCTGCACGTCCGCCTGAGCTCCATGCGATCCATCGTCCGGAAGATGCTGTGCGAAGCGGAGGAACATCCGGATGTCGTGGGCTGCGCCACGCATGGGCCGAGTGCGGCGGTGGCACAACTTCGCGAGTACGTGGTGCAACTGCGCCGCCACGGCTGGATCCGCGACTCCGGTGACGTCACTCCGGGCGAGGTTCGCGCTGCGGTGACCATGCTGATGGGTGCGCTGTTCACCGACGCGATGAATCGGGATCTGATACCGGCGTTGTTCTCACAATCGGTCACGGATAGTCTGCGCGGCTACGTGCGGATCTTCCTGCGTGGCATTGATGTCCGGCTGGAAACAAAACCCTCGCCTTCGCGTACTGCCGAACACCGTTCGACCCTTACCCCCGTTTCCAAATAATGTCTGTACTTCGTTCCACTATGACTGCAAGCCTGCCGCGGCGCGGGCGGCCGACCACAACGAGGTGGCTCTTGTTTCTGCTGCTTGCGCCGATGGGCCTTCAGGCTCAATCGGCGACCTCGCACCGTCCACTCTCGCTGCGTGAAGCGCTGCAGCTTGCCGGTGGAACGAGCGAACAGGTGGCACTCGCCAAAGCCGGCGAACAGCGCGCCCGAGGTCAACAGACCCAGGCGCGTTCTGCCCTCCTGCCACAGGTTAATTCCACGCTCAACTGGCAGAAACAGTTGCAGAACCAGTTCGAGGCCATCACCCGTCGTTCGGGCGGCGGCGGTGGCTTCGAATCGGGTGGAAGCGATTCCTCTGCGGCGGACAATCCCATCACTCGTATCTTCGCATCGAAATACAATGTCACCTTCGGGCTCACGGCGACGCAGCCGCTCTTCACCGGAGGCCGCACCATGGCCAATGTGAAGGCGGCGCGGTTGGCGCATGAGGCGACCGAAATCGCATTGACCAGCGCGGAAGCCCAGGTCCAACTCGACGTCACGCAGGCCTATTACGATGCGGTGCTCGCGGACCGGCTCGTGAGTATCGCGGAATCGTCATTGGTGCAGTCCGAGCGCACCTTGCGTCAGGTGCAGCTCACGCGCTCGGTGGGATCGGCATCGGAGTTCGAGATGATTCGCGCGCGTGTCACACGCGACAATCAACGGCCCGCCTGGTTGCAGTCACGCACCTCCCGCGACCTGGCGTACGTGCGTCTGCGTCAGTTGCTGGATCTGCCCGCCGATCAGTTGGTGCTGCTCACCGACAGTATCGCGGAAGCACCCTTGGGTGGCAGCGGCGCCAGTGCTGCGGCGACGGTCGCGACACAGGTCACCTCGGTGAATGTGAATCCTGCCGAGGTGCTGCAGCTCGATCCCGCCGTGCAGGGCAATGTCGCCCGGCTGCTTGCCTCCAGCGACACCACCGTGCGGGCGCGGGCTTCGGTGCGGCAGGCGTCAAAGAGCGTGGAGATCGCCGAGCTCCAACTCAAGGCCACCAAGGCCCAGCGGTGGCCACAGCTTTCCGCAACGACGTCCTACCAGCGCCTCGCCTATCCACAGAAGGTGCTGCCGACGAGTCTCGGCGACTTCTTTCCAAACTGGACGGTCGGGTTCGGAGTGTCCTACCCAATCTTCAGTGGTGGTCGGGTCCGGGGCGAAGTCGTGGCCGCCGAAGCTGGCGTGCTTGAAGCGCGGCAGCGCCTGAAACTGGCAGAGGAGAGCGCGACGCTGGATGCGCGCCAGGCCACCTTGCAGGTGTCCGAAGCGGAGGCGACCTGGTTCGCGAGCGTGGGCACGGCGGAGCAGGCCCAGCGGGCCTACGACATCGCCGAGGTCCGATTCCGTGAAGGGATCTCCACGCAGCTCGAGCTCTCGGAGACGCGCGTGCAGTTGCAGCAGGCCCTGGCGAATCGGGCGCGGGCGGCCCGCGATCTGCAGGTGGCGCGGAAGCGCCTGGAACTCCTTCCTTACTTGCCGATGGCGCAGGCTTCAGCGCCGTCGAGTATGACTACGAATTCCGGTACCAATCGATGAACACCTCTTTGCGCCATGCGGCGCCTACTGTACGCGTTCTCCTGCTGACCCTTTCCGTGGCGATGGTCGCATGCAACAAGGCGCCGGAAACGGCCGACGCCATGGCGGATGATGCCCAGGCCATCGGTGCCGAGAACATCGCGGTTGCCCGGCAGGATACTCTGCGCAGCGGACCGGCCATTTCCGGCATGCTGATCGCCGATCGGGAAGCACGTCTTCGCGCCGAGCTCTCTGGTGCGGTGCTGCAGACGCTGGTCGACGCAGGGCAGCGGGTGAGTGCGGGGACCGTCCTCGGCCGTCTCGATGACGCGACGGTGCGAGACGCTGTCATTTCCGCGCGCTCCGGTGTGGCGCAGGCCACGATCGCTTCCGAACAGGCGGCGAGGGAGTTGCAGCGCGCGAAGGTGCTGGTGGCTGCGGGCGCGATTGCGGAACGTGACGTGGAGGGTGCCGAACGCGCTGCGGTTGGCGCGCAGGCCCAGCTCGATGAAGCCAAGGCCCGTCTCTCCGGCGCCGAGAAGGGGCTCGCCAACGCGACGATTCGGGCGCCCTTTGCCGGTATTGTTGCGGAGAAGAGTGTGAGCCCTGGCGATATCGTGTCCCCAGGGTCTGCGCTGTTCACCGTGATCGATCCCCGCAGTCTCCGGGTGGAAGCCTCGGTGCCGGCTGGAGCCCTGGGCGATGTCCGCGTGGGGGCAGCGGTCACCTTCACGGTGAATGGGATTGATCGGATTCTGCACGGTCGCATCACGCGGGTGAGCCCGATGGTCGATCCGCAGACCAAGCAGGTCAAGATTCTCGCCACCGTCCCCAACGACGCCAATGCCCTGGTGGCGGGACTTTTCGTGGAAGGCCGTGTGACGTCGGAGAAGCGCCTGGGGACGCTCGTACCGGAGAGTGCCGTTGACCAGACCGGTATCGTCCCGAATGTGATGCGTGTGCGTGGTGGCAAGGTCGAGAAGGTGGAGGTGCAGCTCGGCGTGCGTGACGAAGCCGCGGAGCGCATAGAGGTCACCAGTGGGATTGCTCGAGGGGACACCGTGCTGCTCGGAAATGCCCGCGGGATCTCGGTCGGGGCCGCCGTCGTTGTCTCGACGCCGCGCGATACTGCGAAGAACACCAAGCCCTGAGGCCACCGTGGTCATTTCAGATTTTGCCATCAAGCGTCCGCTGCTCACCGTGGTGGCCATGCTGGCGTTGGCGGGCTTCGGTCTCGTCGCGCTGACGCAGCTGCAGACGGATGAGTTCCCCGAGGTCCAGCCCCCCGTGGTCATGACCACCGTGATCTATCCTGGCGCCTCACCGGAGCAAGTGGAACGCGAGGTCCTTGAACCGATCGAAGAAGCGATTCAGTCCATCGCTGGCGTGAAGTCGATCAATGGCGAAGCCCGCGACGGCTTTGCCATGATCGTCACGCAGTTCGTGTTCTCGAAGGATCTGCAGGAGGCCACTCAGGATATTCGCGACGCCATCAGCACGAAGCGTCAGGACCTGCCGCAGGAAATCGAGGAGCCCATCCTGCGCAAGTTCAATCCGACCGATGCGCCCATCATGACGCTGTCGCTCTGGTCGAATACGATCACGCCGGCGCAGCTCACGCTGCTCGCGGACCCGGGCATCACGCGGGAACTGCGCGCCATTCCCGGAGTGGCGGATGTGGCGATCACGGGTGCCGTGAAGCGTGAGTTGACCGTGAACCTGAACCCCCAGCGTCTGTTGGCGGCCGGTGTGAGTGTGCCCCAGGTGGTGGGCGCCCTGCAGGCGGGGAATCTTGCCGTGCCGGTGGGACGTCTCAACGGGGCGCTCGACGAGCGCACAATTCGCTTGCAGGGGCGTTTGAACAGCCCCGAGGATTTCATGCGACTGGTCGTCTCCGAGCGGAATGGACGGATTGTCCGCCTGGGTGACGTGGCAACGGCTGCCGATGGGATCGAAGAGCAGCGGACGCTGGCCTTGTACAATGGCCGTGAAGCCGTCGGCCTCGAAATCAAGAAGACCAAGGGCTACAGCACGACCGCCGTGGCCGAGGCGATTCTGAAGAAAGTGGAGACCCTGCGTCCCACGCTGCCGGCCGGGGTGCAATTCGAAGTGGTGAAGGACAAGGGCGAGCGCGTCGAGGAATCTGTTGCCAACGTGCAGAGCGCCCTGGTGGAGGGGGCGGCGCTCACCGTGCTGGTGGTGTTCCTCTTTCTCAATTCGTGGCGTTCGACCGTGATTACGGGCTTGGCGCTACCGGTGTCGGTGCTGGCATCGTTCGTGGCCGTGTGGATCTTCGGGTTCACGCTGAACACCATGTCGCTGCTCG
>CAZPJX010000142.1:0-6928 GCA_964586985.1 uncultured Gemmatimonas sp.
TGGAGTCAGTACAGATCGCCTCCCTGGCACTGGTGATTTCGCCGCCCGCACCGAACAGGAGCCATGCGTGACTCTAAGTCAGAACCCCTCGGCTTCCGATACCACAGCGCTGCTGACTCCGGGGCGGCGTGTGGCCGACTTCGCTGACAGTGTGCTGCGCGGCATCGGTCAGGTCATGCTCCAGGACAACCCGTATGCCGGACTGCTCTTCCTGTTCGGCATTGCGTGGGCTTCCTTGCCGGGCGCGATCGCTGTCGTGGTCGGGACGCTGGCCGGGACGCTGACCGCAATGTCCTGCGGCGCTGATCGGACCATGATCCGGAGCGGCATGTTCGGATTCAACGGCGGACTGGTCGGGATCGCGTTGCTGAGTTTCCTGCCGTCCGTGCCACTGACCTGGGCCCTCATTGTCGTTGCGGCCTCGTGTTCGACGGTGCTGATGGCCGCGATGGTGGCGGCGTTTGATGCCTGGAGACTACCGGCGTTGACCATGCCCTTCGTGCTCGTCTCGTTAGGTGTGTTCCTGGCCGGCGCCCGTTTCGGCAGGTTGCACTCGCTTGGTACGTTGCCGGTAGCAGGGCTGCCACAACAGGCGTCGGTCGACGGGGTGGTGAGCGCCTCCACTATCGCGCAGGGCCTCCTGAGCGGGATCGGGCAGGTTTTCTTCCAGGGAGACAGCATCACGGGAGCCGTCTTCGCGGTCGGACTCTTGATTTCATCACGGCGAGGCTTCGCGATGGCCGTGCTGGGCTCACTGGCCGGCCTGCTGATCGCCTGGGCCATGGGGGCGGCCGAACCAGCCATTCGCACGGGTGTCTACGGGTTCAATAGCGTGCTGGTCGCCATCGCGCTGGGCAGTGTCTTTTCGGCACCTGGTGGTCTCGGTGTCGTATTCGCCATGGGGGCGGCCCTTGTCACACCGTTTGTCGTCGCTGCTGCTGCGGCCGCACTGGAACCGCTCGGCGTTCCAGCCATGACCATGCCCTTTGTCCTGGTCACCTGGGTGTGCATCATGGCCGGCGGTGGTTTGACGAGACTGCGCCAGACCAGGGGCGCCTAGCGCTCCAGCAGCGTCTACACCCAAGCGCGGCTCATCCGGAACCTTTGGTCAATGGCTGCCAGTGCCGGGGCTACATGAATACCTGGAGGGTTCCGACACAGCTCTCCCCTCCCGGATTCGGTTGTCTGGACGATACGTTAGCCTAGCCGGCTGCCACGTGACGAAGGTCCGCCGGGGACCGGCGAATAGCGGAATAGGGTTCCGGTCGGTTACTTCGGAACATCACGCTTCGCTCACCCGGGACCCCCTGCATGTTCGTGATATTCGTCGCGCCGATGTTTTCACCGGCTGCCACCCAGATGATCGAGGCGGGACTCAACATCCCGCACGTCGGGCTGGCGGTCATCAGTCAGCAATCCCTTGATCACCTCGCTCCTGCGCTCGCGCATCGGCTCGTCGCGCACTGGCGTGTGGACGACATCACCGATGCGGCGCAGCTCGAAACCGCCGTGCGGCAGCTCGGCGCCCGGCATGGGGCCGTTGCCCGCTGCTTTGCAGCCTACGAACAGGCGCAGCTCCCGCTGGCCATCGTGCGCGAGCGGCTCGGTATCGGTGGTCTGTCCAGCCATGCGGCCAATCAATTTCGCGACAAGGCACGCATGAAGGACGTGCTGCGTGCCGCCGGTGTGCCGGTGGCACGGCATCGCCTCATCGCGTCGTCCACCGACGCGGCACAATTCGTGGCCGAAGTAGGTTTTCCCATTGTGGTCAAGCCACCGGCGGGTGCTGGGGCGCGGGCCACCGAGCGCCTCAATGATGTGGCGCAGCTTGAGGCGGCGCTGATCCGTTACATGCCGAGCAGCGCGGACCCCATGCTTGCCGAGGAGTTTCTCCAAGGCACGGAGCACTCACTCGAGACCGTGTCGGTGAGCGGCCAACCGGTATGGCATTCGCTGACGCACTATGCGCCGTCGCCACTCACGGTGCTCGAGAATCCCTGGATTCAGTGGACCGTGCTGCTGCCGCGGGAGGTGGACGATCCTCGATACGATGACATACGAGCGGTCGGTGATCGGGCGCTCGCGGCACTGGGCATGACGACAGGCATATCGCACTGTGAATGGTTCCGTCGTCCGGACGGGACGGTGGCCATCAGTGAGATCGGGGCCCGCCCCCCCGGTGCCAACATGACGACGATGATGTCCCGCGCGAATGATGTGGACTTCGTGCAACTGTGGATGCGCCTCATGATTCATGGCACGTTCACTGCTCCCGAACGTCGTTATGCCGTGGGCACCGCCTACCTCCGTGGGCAGGGGCGGGGGCGTGTCATGCGCATCGAAGGCCTCGAGGCGGTGCAGCGGGACCTCGGGGCACTCATCTGCGATGTACGTCTTCCCTATCCCGGCCAATCGCCCACCGGCAGCTACGAAGGCGAAGGATTCCTGATGGTTCGGCATCCGGAGACGGATGTCGTGCAACGTGCGCTCACCCGAATCGTTTCGTCCGTCCGAGTACACCTCGGCGTATAACCCCGTCCCTCCGACCCCGCCATCGATGTCCAAGACAGTGCTGATGCTGACTCCGGGTTATCCCGGTGAGATGCCGCATTTCACGCGAGGCCTCTCCGAGCATGGTGCGACGGTATTGGGAATTGCGAACGGCCCTGCACACGAACTCCCGGAGATGGCTCGACGACATCTCAGTGATTACCTGCAGGTCGCCGAGCTCTTCTCTCATCCGCAGGCGGCTATTTCGCAGATCCGGCGATGGCTTGGCACTCGCACCCTGGATCGCGTGTGCTGCCTCTGGGAGCCCGGCGTAGAGGTCGCCGCACAGATCCGCGAGGCACTCGGCGTCCCCGGCCAGTCGTACGAACAGGCGCTGCGTTTCCGGAACAAGGATCTCATGAAGCAAGCGCTGGCCGAGGCCGGCGTACGGGTACCGCATCACGGCGTGGCCACCAATGCGAAGGAGGTGTGGGCTGCGGCGGAGCAGGTGGGATACCCGCTGATCATCAAACCCATCGCCGGTGCAGGGTCGCAGGACACCTATCGCTGTGACAATGCGAAGCAGGTCGAGGCAGCCATCTCGCAGCTTGGGCACATCGACACGGTAGACGTGGAGGAGTTCATCGATGGCGAGGAGTTCACCTATGACACCATCTGCGCCGGTGGCGACATCAAGTACTTCCATGTGGGGTACTATCGTCCGCGTCCGCTGATCGCACGCACGAATGAGTGGATTTCACCACAGACGCTTAGCTATCGACACGTCGACGATCCGTGGGTGGAGGGCGGACGGGCGCTGGGCGAACAGGTCATCGAGGTACTCGGCTACGACACCGGCTTCACTCACATGGAGTGGTACCGCAAGGCGGACGGCGAAGTGGTGTTCGGCGAGATTGCCGCCCGCCCACCCGGAGCACGCACGGTCGACCTCATGAACTTCGCCAGTGACGTGGACCTGTTCACGGGCTGGGCGGAAGCCGAGTTGCATGGCACCTTCTCGGTCGAGATTGAGCGGAAGTACAACGCCGCCTGCATCACGAAGCGAGCCCATGGGCAGGGGAGGATCCGTCGGATCGAAGGCCTTGACCGGATCAAGGCGCGCTGCGGTGAGGCCATCTGCACCATCGACCTGCTGCCAATCGGTTCACCCCGCCGGGACTGGAAGAGCACTCTGCTGTCGGATGGCTATGTCACCATCCGCCATTCCGACTGGGACACGACCAAGGCCCTGGCCGACTTTGTCGGGACGGATCTGCACCTGTACGCCAGCTGAACCCTCCGAACGACCCGCGGCCCGCGATCGACCGGAGGCGTGTGGCCAGCGGGGAGCACACAGGCGCCGGCCACTGCGGCAACGTCCCTTCATGTGGCGTTGCCGCAGCACATAGGGTGGGAGGGCCGCAACGGAGATTCCGATTTTCACACTCCGTTGCTGGGATTATAGAGGGGAAACGGGCGTGAACGGCCGCCGGAGTCACGGCACGTGGTTTGCCCTTGGTGTGGGCACTGGCCGCCGTTGGGCGGTCTGCTGCTCCTCCATACCCATCCGGCGTCATGTCCAGAATCCTCGAAGAACCCTCCGTCGACCCCATCCGCGGCTATTTTTCCCAGCTCTGTGTGATGCTCACGGGGATCGCCACGGGGGTCGTCCAGCCCTCCTCTGCCGAGCGGACCTATACGCCGAACTATCACATGGGACGCCGGGACGGCTACCACGTGGTCGTGGCGCACCTGGCGTCGAGCCGTTCCCTCCGTGAGGCGGCGGATAAGTGCGTAGCCTTTGGCCGCGGAGTGGACGAGCGTGCGGAGGTCCATCCCTACGGTCCGGACTGGTCGCGTGGGTTTGCCGCCGCCACACTCGATGCGGCCGGGGATATCGCCATGTATGCCGCCACCGGAGACGTGCCTCCGGTCGACAGAGCGCGTCTGCGTGCTGCACGTACCGCCGCGCGCCACCTTTCACCCTTGCATGGATTGTTCGCCCCACGACCTGGTGAGCCGAGCGAACAACGCAGCCATCGCGAGTGGTAGCCGCGTCGGCCCCCGCGCCGCCAGTGTTCCAGACCGACCCAGAGAGATTCCGCAGGGCCCGCGAGTGTTCGCGGGCCCTTTTGGTTTCCCGGTCCCTATATTGCCAGCCATGCCCAAGAAGCCCGCTGTTGTGCTTGATGCGCGCGCACTCGACCGAACGCTGCGTCGCATGGCCGATCAGATTGTCGAACTCAACGCCGGAACCGACCATCTCGTGCTGGTCGGCATTCAACGCCGCGGCGTGCAACTCGCCGACCGTCTGGTGCGCATCATCAAGGCCCAGGAGGGCGTCGAGGTCGCGAGCGGAGCGCTCGATATCACGCTGTATCGTGACGATTTGCAGACGGTCGGTCCCCGTCCGGTGGTGGGAGCCACGACGCTGCCCTGGACTCTCGATGGTATGCGGGTCGTCATTGTCGACGACGTGCTGTACACCGGCCGGACGGTACGCGCCGCACTCGATGAGCTCGCCGATTTCGGCCGGCCTTCCCGTATCGGCCTGGCGGTGCTCATAGACCGGGGAGGTCGTGAGCTCCCCATCCATGCCGATGTCGTGGGCCGTAAGATCGACGTGACCTCGGGCCAGCGAGTCGATGTGTTCATCCAGGAACTCGATGGACGCGACGAAGTACTGATCGCGAGCCGCGACGAGGAGGGCTAAGCAGATGGCTGGTGCCCTCGGCAAGGACCTCCTCGGGCTCGCACCGCTGTCGGCCGAGCAGATTCACCTGATCCTCGATACCGCGATCCCGTTTCGGGAGATTTCCGAACGGGCCATCAAGAAGGTGCCAACACTGCGTGGCGCCACCATCGTCAATCTCTTCTTCGAAGCCTCCACGCGGACACGCATCTCCTTCGAATTCGCCGAAAAGCGTCTCAGTGCGGACACGGTGAATGTGGCCGCCGCCGGCTCCAGTGTCTCCAAAGGCGAAACGCTGGTGGATACGGCGCGGAATCTCGAGGCGATGAAGATTGATATGGTCGTCATCCGTCACTCGGCGTCCGGGGCCGCGCGCTTCTTGGCCGAACGCATCGAATCCAACGTCATCAATGCCGGAGACGGAACGAACGAGCATCCCACACAGGGGCTGCTCGATCTGCTCACCCTGCGCAGCCGGCTGGGCGATCTCACCGGAAAACGCATCTGTATCGTGGGCGACGTGTTGCATTCGCGCGTGGCCCGTTCCAACATCTGGGGTCTCACCAAGCTGGGCGCGGACGTGGCCGTGTGTGGTCCGCGCTCGTTGCTGCCGAATGCCATTGCCGAGATGGGCGTGACGGTTTTCGACCGCGTCGAGGCCGCCATCGAATGGGCGGATGCGCTCAACGTGCTGCGATTGCAGCTCGAGCGGATGGAGGCCGGCTACATCCCTTCGCTGCGCGAGTACAATCGTGTTTTTGGTGTCACCAGTGCGCGGCTCGAGCGGGCCCCGCGTGATATCCTCATCCTGCACCCTGGCCCGATGAATCGCGGCGTGGAAATCGACAGTGACGTGGCCGATGGCCCGCACTCGGTCATTCTCGATCAGGTTACCAACGGCGTGGCGGTGCGCATGGCCGTGCTCTATCTGCTTGCCGGTGGCAAGCCCGAACTCGCCGACGCGGCACAGAAGGGGACTGCATGATGTCAACACACAGCTCCGCACCTGATCTCCTGCTGCGCGGGGGCCGCATTGTCGATCCCTCGCAGGGACTCGATGTGGTTGGCGATGTCCTGGTTCGCGATGGGGTGATCGCGCATGCGGGCGGCAGTATCGGCACGCCGGATGGCGCCGAGGTGGTGGATGTGAGCGGTCTCGTGGTCGCTCCGGGGTTCATCGATGTGCACGTACACCTGCGTGAGCCGGGCCGCGAAGATGTAGAGACGGTGGCGACGGGCGCCCAGAGTGCGGTCGCCGGTGGTTTTACGGGCGTGTGCGCCATGCCGAACACTCGACCGGTGACCGACAATCAGGCGACGGTGGGCTTCGTGAAACGCCAGGGGGAAGCCGCAGGTTTTGCCCGGGTTTACCCCTATGGGGCGATCTCGCTGGGACAGAAGGGTGAGACGCTCGCCGAGTTAGGGGAGATGGTGCAGGCCGGCGCGGTGGCGTTCAGCGACGATGGCAAGCCGGTGGAGAGTGCTCATCTCATGCGCACGGCACTCGAGTATGCGCGCGCCTTCAATGTGCCGGTAGCCGAGCATTGCGAGGACATGACGCTCGCGCGTGGTGGCTCGATGAACGAAGGCCTCATGAGTGCGAAGCTCGGCCTCAAGGGCATTCCGGGCGAAGCAGAAGAGATCTATGTGATCCGCGACATCCTGCTGGCCAAGCGTACCGGTGGTCATATCCACCTCTGTCATCTTTCCACCAAGGGATCGGTGGAACTCGTGCGCTGGGGCAAG
>CAZPJX010000143.1:0-6912 GCA_964586985.1 uncultured Gemmatimonas sp.
CCATTGCCTGCGGTGTCCATAATTCACCAGCACTGCGCACACGGCCGCACCAAACAGAAACGAAAACAATGCCCCGACACTGGCCAGTGCTACGGACCAGGTCCGCAAGATCAGTGAGTCCGCCAACGTGGAGAGAACACCTGTCATGTGCGAGGTGTACTGCCGAACCGCCAGAAATGCACCGGCATTCGTCGCACCGGCCACGAACGCCAGGGTCATGCCAAGCAGGCGGTTGCCGGCGAGCGTTCTTTCACGCCCTGTGAGCTTGCGTGCCAAGTCAAGCAGCATCCCGGAAGATAGCCGTTCCCGTTGAATACCGAATAGCTTTCAGCGAGTACAATCGGTCCCGCCCGCCCCACTCACCTCACTGCCAATGCGCCGCTTCATTCGGCTGCTGTCGCCCGTACCGGGACTGACGCTTGCCCTCGCACTGCACGCGCTCACCGCCACCTCGCTCTCCGCGCAGGAAAAAGAAGACCGCACCCTCCTCAATTGGGAGCAGATGCGGGCCATCATCATGGAAGCATCCGGCGAACGCGCCATGCACCACGTCATGGAGTTCGTTCCCTACCAGCGGGTACGTCAGGCATCCGAGTACACCACAGGCCCGTTCCGGGAAAGTCGCGTGACTGTGGAATTGGCCAAACAGTACGGCTATTCTTCGGCAAACATCGAGACATTCCCGTCGTCGGCGCTCTGGCAGCCGTCAAAGGGACAGCTCTGGGTCTCGGACAAGAACGGCCCTCGCAAGCTGCACGACATTTACGACACGCCGGTGGCATTGGGTACCAATACGCCCACCGGAGACATCTCCGGCGAGCTGGTCGATGTGGGAAATGGCAGCCGCCCCGAGGACTTCGCCGGCAAGGACGTGAAGGGCAAGGTCGTGATGGGCAGCGCTCCGCTCAACACGCTCCAGCGTATGGCCGTCTTCGAACGCGGTGCAGCGGGTGTGTTGTCCTGGAATTCCATGCGCCCCATCGAACAGCCCGACATCATGATCTCATCGGCGATCGTTGCGGGCGGCATGGCCGGCAACAACCCGGGCTTTGGCTGGCTGGTCACTACGCGCCAGGCCTACGATCTACGCGCACGCCTCGAGCGCGGCGAGAGCATCACCGTACGTTCCATCGTCGAAGCACAGACCTTCCCGGGCCGTCAGGAGGTCATCCACCTCACGATCGACGGCGACGGCAGCACCAATCAGGATGTGATTGTTTCCGCACACATCTTCGAGGGTCTGATCAAGCAGGGCGCCAATGATGACAACTCCGGCGCCGCGCTCATTCTCGAAGTGGGCCGCACCTACATCGAGCTGGTCAAGGCCGGCAAGCTGCCTAAGCCCAAACGCACGATCCATTTCCTCTTCGTGCAGGAGATTGCCGGCACCAACGCCTGGCTCAACGCGCATCCCGATCTCAAGAAGCGCATTATCGCCGACCTCAACTACGACATGGAAGGGCTGCGTCTGACGACTGCCGGTGCGACCTGGTTGCTCATGCGCTCCCCGGATTCATTCCCCACCTTTCTAAACGACATTAGTCAGAACTTCATGGAGTTCGTGGCGGAGATCACACGCGAGCGGGTACGCTACCGCCACAACGGCTATGCGCCCGCACTCGACGTGCTCTCGCCCAATGGCAGCCGAGATCCATTCTACATCAAGATCGACAAGTACTACGGCGCCAGTGATCACGCCACGTACATGCAACACGGTATTCCTGCGGTGATCTTCAACACCTGGCCTGATCCATGGTATCACTCCTCGCAGGACACCCCCGACAAGCTGGATCCCACGCAGTTCAAGCGCGCCGCCGTGGTGAGCGTCGGCGCGATGACCGTGCTGGCCGCTGCGGATGACCCCATGGCGGCGCGGGTCGTCGCCGATGTCCTCGGTCGCGGAGCGGAACGCATGGCCGCAAACCAGCGGAAGGGACTGGGGTATCTCGGTGATGTCACGCGTGCCGACCAACTGTCGCAGGCCTACACCGATGCCAAGGCCGCCGTTCGCCATCAGGCGAATATCGAGAAGGCCGTCATCAAATCAGTGAGCGTGCTCTTTGCAGATCCCGCCGTCGCCGAGCAGCGGCTGGCTGCGACCTACGTCCCATTGATTGACGCACGCACCGCCGCGCTCCTGGCGGAAGTGAAGGCCACGTATGCACTGTCCGCCGCGACATGGAAGGTGCCGGCTACAGAACCGGTCATGTCCGCACTCGAGCAGGAAGCCGCACGTACCATCGTGAACCGCAAGCCAGCTCCAGCCGCCGCCGGTGGGCCAGGCGGGCCCGGCGGAGGTGGCCCCCGCCCGGCTCCCACACCAACGCGCATTCCGCAACACATGACCGGTGAACTCAACGCCGTACTCGGCCGCGGCATGTCGGTGCTCGATATCCGTGACTTCATTTCCGGCGAGTTCGAGCCTGTGCCGCTGCAGGATGTGTTCGATCATATCCGGAATCTGGAGAAAGCGGGGACCGTCACGCTGACCACCAGTCCGACTCGACGCAGTCGTTGAACTGGCGAGTCACATGGGGCGCCTGAGAGCCGTGCGTCGCGGTCTGACCGAGGTGACGAGTGCCCTGCTGCTCATCACCACCCTGGCGTTGCCGCTGCGCGCGCAGACCTGCCCTGCCGGACCCGTGGCGCTCGTTCTCGCGGGTGGCGGCGCCAAGGGGATCGCACACGTTGGCCTCATTCAGCATCTGGACTCGCTCGGCGTGGTCCCCGATCTCGTCGTGGGCACCAGCATCGGGGCGCTCGTGGGTGCGATGTATGCCAGCGGGTGGGATGGTGGAGCCCTGGAGTCGTTCGTATTCCGGTTCAATGTCGGCCGATACATCGGCGGCTATGCCCCCACCGCACCGCGAGCCCTGGGACCGGTGCTGCCACTGCTCACCTGGCAGGAAGGTGCGGCCGGCGGTCTCGATTTCTCCACGGCTGCCGCCAGTGAAGCGAATGTCAATCTCATCACCTCGGCGATGCTGCTCGCCGGCAATCTGCGCGCTGCCGGTGATTTCGATCGTCTGCCCACACCGTTTCGTGCGGTCGCGGCGGATCTCGGAACGGGCGAGCCGGTCGTGCTACGGAGCGGCGATCTGGCCGAAGCGGTACGCGCGAGCTTCGCCATACCTCTCGTGTTCAAGCCTCTGGTCATCGATGGACGCGTGCTGGTGGATGGCGGCGTTGCGGAGAATGCACCGGTTGGGGTCGCCCGACAGGAAGGGGCCGCACGGGTTATCCTCAGCGAGATGACCGACTCTCTCTCAGGGATCGTGAACAATGGCACCACCGGTACGGTGGCCTCATCGCTCATGCGTTTCCTGTTTTCGCGCAACCGTCCCGAGCTGCGTGACAGTGACGTGCGAGTAACCAGCAATACGACGGGCTATTCGGGACTCGATTTCTCCGACGCCACGATGAGAGAGATGATTGCGCGTGGACGCGAAGCGGCCCGCCGCGCCATTCCAACGGCCGAGTGTCTGCCGACCGGGAAGCGCGTGGTGTCGGCGCTGCCACCACTTGCCACACGGCGTTTTTCGGTGTCGACCACGCGTGCGGAGCAGCGGCTCTCGCACATCATATTCGGCGACGGATCGCCCAATGACGTCTCACTGGACTCGATCATGACGCGTATCGTGCGCGTCAGTGATGGCGAGCGGCTGAGTGCATTGTGGATCTCCCCCGCGCGGGTCTCTGGCGACTCGACCGCCGCTGAGGCCGCTTCCGGCAGCGACAGCGTGGTGATCCATCCGCGACTGGTCTTTGCACCCCGACGCACGCTCGCCACCGGCCTCGTCTACGATGGGGAACTCGGAGGACGTGCCTGGTTGGGGGCCGTTGATCGGAACGTGCTGCGCGCTCCTCTCGAACTCGCGGTACGGGGAGCACTCGGACGTTATCGCCAGGATCTCCTGATCGGATTGCGGCGCAACGACCAGTACATCGAGTTGCGACGCAGTCCATTCCTCGAGGCCCTTGTGGCCCGCGAGCGTGTTCGGCTCTTCGATCCGGACGACCAGCGCATCGAGATTCCCGACGGCCTGCTGCCGGCATTCAGTGATCAGCAAGTGCGTATCGGTATCGAGCAGCCACTGGGACAGCACTGGACCCTGCAGGCCGCCGGCATCACGCGTCGTGTTACGACATTGGAGATTGAGGGTGACAGCCTGCATGCCGATGCCTTCGGCGATCGGGCCTTCTCTGCATACGGAGTGACTGTGCAGTTCGTCCGGGTGCGATCGGACCCTCGATTCGTACCCCGAGTGGATCTTGAGTACACCTCGCGGTACACGCGACTGCAGGCACTGACAGCATCCACGTTTCATCACGGGGCCTATGATGTCGCCATCACCTCCCGGGTAATCTGGGCCGATCGCGAGCTCCCGCTCATGGACGCGACCACACTGGGTGGCACCGACGGGATGGCGGGCCTGCGCCTCTTTCAACAGCGAGGTCATGCGGAAGTATCTTCGGCCGTGGAAGTCGCCCGTCCAATTCTTGGCCCACTGGCCTTGCAGCTCACGGTGCAGGGTGGGCAGGTCTCCGTAGATGAGTACCGGCCATTGGCCGGCCAGTGGATTGCGGGAATGCGGGTGGGATTCGGCGCCGTGACGCCCATCGGCCCGATGCGCGTACAATACGGATTCAACAGCCTGAACGAGCATCGCTGGTTCGTACGCCTCGGGCGTTGGTTCTGAACCCTGCAATTTCTGGGAACGCAACGCATGGCCGTGATGATGCCGATGATGCGCCGGACCTTCCGTTCACTCCTGCGACCCGCTCAGCTCGTGGCGCTGCTGGCGCTAGTGGCCTGCGCCGATGCCGGCAACCGAGAGGTCCGTGAAGGCAGCCAGCGCGCTGGCCCTGTCGACAATGCGGTTGCAGCGCTCACGCGAGAGATCCCCGGCCCCGCAGCGGCAGCAACGCGAAGCCCCAACCGGTATGCCGTGCGTTTCGAAACCAGCAAGGGTCCCTTCGTCGTGGAGGTAGAGCGTGCCCTCGCCCCCCAGGGCGCGGACCGATTTTATGAGTTGGTTACCATCGGGTTTTTCGATGACGTGCGTTTCTATCGTATCGTACCCGGCTTCATCGTGCAGTTCGGCAAGCACGGTACCGTATCCGTGAACGACGCATGGGCCAACGCCACAATTCCGGACGACCCCATGAAGTCGAGCAATGTCAGAGGGACCGTGGCATTCGCCGCGAATGGACCGAATTCTCGGGCTACGGAGCTGTTCATCAACGTGGGCGAGAACGGCAGCAAGCTTGATCGGCAGCGGGTATTTGCGCCCTTCGGCCGAGTGACGGAGGGGATGGCCATCGTGGACCAGTTGAACGCCGAATATGGCGAAGAGCCGAACCACGCGCGGATTGCGAGGCAGGGCAATGCCTATCTGCAACGATGGTTCCCCGCATTGGATTACATCAGGGCGGCGCAGGTCGTGGAATGAGGGGAGACAGCGCCGATGCGGGCAACGCGCCGACAGGGCCAACCCACGAGTGGTAACTGAACGGGGACGTTTTACGCATTGAAATCTTAGGCTGTGTTCTTTGCAACTCGATCGGATATCTGAACTCGCCAGAGTCCTCCGGCAATGCGATAGCGGTGATTTGGACTTGCGGCACGTTTGCGGTCACTGCACACTCTCTGTCCCGGGGCGAGCTTCGCGTAGCATCGATCCTTCCGCACGTGTGTCCCCCTGGGGGAGTTCGTTCACGCTGTTGTCAACATGAGGATCACCCGATGGACCTGGGATTGGGCGGGCGCGCTTGTGTCGTCATTGGAGGAAGCCGGGGTATCGGGCGTGCCATCGCCCTGGGCTTGGCCGCGGAGGGTGCGAACGTGGCGATCTGTGCGCGAACCCCAGGGGCGCTGGCGGATACGCACGCGGCGTTGCTGGCCAAGGGAGTACGTGCATTCTCGCACACATGCGATGTCGGCGATCCGGCCGCGTTGGCAGCGTTTCTGGATCGCGCCAGAGCGGAACTGGGCAGTGTCGACGTGCTGGTGCACAACGCCTCTGCACTTGGTGTGGGCCCCAGCCTCGCAGACTGGGAAGCCAGCCTGCGCGTCGATTTGATGGCGGCGGTGCAGGCAAGCGAGTATGTCACACCCTGGATGGTGGAAGCCGGCGGCGGAAGTATGTTGTTCGTGTCTTCTGTGTCGGGGCTCGAAGCCGACCCCTCTCCCAACTATGGATACACTGCGGCCAAGGCCGCGCTCATTGCCCATGCAAAAAAGCTTGGCGTGATGTTGGCTCCCCACGAAATCCGCGTCAATGCGATCGCACCTGGGTCCACCGAGTTCCCAGGCGGAATCTGGGCCAGCGTGAAGGAAGCACACCCCCAGTTCTACGAGGGTGTTCGGGCATCCATCCCGCGCGGGCGCCTCGCAACGCCGGAAGAGGTGGCGGATGTCGCCGTGTTTCTGGTCTCCCGTCGAGCCAACTGGGTGGTGGGCGAATGCGTGTCCGTGGATGGCGGCCAGCATCGGGGGATGCGCTGAAAGGTGGCGTATACCCGTTTGCTGAGCCCGCGATCCGGAGAATTGACAATGGCCGGAGTCGTTGAGCGCTGGGAAAGCCACTCACCCAAAGAGGACTCGCATGGCGAAGTGTCCGCATTGCAAACAGCCCATTGAGCTCAAGAATACGCATCGCGAAAGCGCGGATGCCGACGACGATGTGGTTCGGGAGACCGTGGGCCTGGTCAAGAAGGAAGTCATGTACTCATGCCCCCACTGCGACTGCGTCCTTGGTTTCGGTTTCTTCTTTGGCGGGCTCCTCACCGGGCGACCCTGAGAAACCCGATCGTGACGACAACGTACAGTTAGGGAGTCTCGTTCGCCCAAGCCACATGCGGAACTGGTGACGGCAATCGGCTCGCGCTTGCGAAATCCTCCGGACTAGC
>CAZPJX010000144.1:0-6553 GCA_964586985.1 uncultured Gemmatimonas sp.
CCCACCGTTGTACGGCTGTGAGCCTTGGCAGCCGGCATTCAGTGTGTAGAAGGAGAGAGAATCTCCACCGCCGTACCACCCCAGGTTAGCGAACGTGATGGTACTGCCTGTGCAGGAGCTCCAAAGCGCGCCGTCCACGGATGTGATCGCCTGAACCTCATACTAGTACGGCGCTCCACCGTTACTGTTTGTCCAGAAGAGCGGAGTCCCGCCTCGCGTTGCCTGTCTACCGCTTTCGGAGCTTACGAGCTCACTTACGGTGCAACCTCCCAGTGACACGATGGCTGCCGTTGTCATCAGTGCGACCTTACGACGTAGATCGAACGAATACATGGTCAATCTCCTGGCCGTGACGTGGCTGTCGCGAGAGCCGTGGTGCTCTCGCGGCCAGGATTGCGGAAGATGGATCAACAATTCAGCGACCATGGGCACATTACGGAAACTCGGTCACGATGCCTGTCACACTGTGAAATAACCCACAGTCCGTTGCGCCAAACTCAGCTACAACAAAGCGGGCACCGAGATTGCCCGGTGCCCGCCTTGGCCTGACCTGTTTCAATCTTACTTCTTGAAATTCTTATTGTTGTCCGTTTCTGCCCGTGGGATGGGATAGCAGACATCCCTGCCAACCATGCCGTATCCCGGCTTGAAGTACTCTGCCCCGGCCGGGGTCGTGTTGGAAATTGAGGCAGGTGACCGTCTCATGTCCGCAACACGCCGCCCTTCGAGATAGAAGTCGAGCGCGCGTTGATTGAAGAGTTCGGTCTTGACTGCGACCGCATCGGTGCTGCCGGCGTACGCCGCTGCGCCGGCCGCAGTGCGGCGTGCCGCAATGAGCGCGAGCTGTGTCTGTGTGTTCCCTGAGGCCTCGGCCGCGATGTAATCGGCCTCCAGTTTTGAGGCCAGCCGGACCGGAGACGCATAATCGGGGAACTTGATCTGCTGGTAAAACCCGCCAGGGATATTGGTATCCTGGGGGTTGGCCGTGGTCGAGCCCGGTGATCGATAAGGAACACGCGGGTCGTTTTGGCGATACCAGGGGGCCACACTGATCGAGCCGCGATCGAAACTGTACTGCCACTGGTAATTCGACAAGCGAGCGCGATTGCCGGCATCGTCGGTATATCGCATGTTGAATTGGAAACCTGCGGGCACCAAGGCGGCATCGGCCGCAGCGCCTGCGTTGTCTCCTTTTTGCAGCTTGGCACGCGCCCGTGCGACCAGGGCGGCATTTGACAGAGCGATACCGTCAGTGGTGGCGTTCGCTTTGCCCACATCATAGCCCTTCGACAGCCACACGATGGCCGAGTCAAGCATCTGAGCGGTGGTCAGTTCAGGACCGTCCGAGAACGTGCCCGAGCAGAAGTCGGTCGCCATCTGCAACATCGCATAGCCGCGGAAGGTTGCGGCACGCGAAATGTTAATGTTCGTCGCCGGGCCGGGGAGTTCTAGGTCAAGGACCGTCTTTGCCGAAGCGATCACGCGGGAGAGCGGTGTCCAGACATCGGCGTTGAGCGACGTGTTGAGGTCGGTGATGGTGCGAAATCCAAACTCGTTCCGAGTCGGAAAGGTGTCGGAGACATTGGCCTCTTCCGAGAACCAGGCGCCGTACAGAGACATCCAGCCGTAGGCGACCGACCAATTCTGTTGCACGGAGAGGGCGAGCGTCGTGGCCCCAGCGGCCGGATCGACGGTGGCGGCGTCGATCACGTTCGGATTGGTGACCCGCACAAACTCGTCGGAGCAGCCTGCCGCGCTGAGCAGAAGCCCCGACCCGATCGCTGTGCGCGTGATAATGCGTCGTAGGTTCATCATGATTCGATGGATGCTCAGAAGGTGACGTTGAGGCGCAGGATCATGGTGCGCACGCCAGGCTGGGTCAGGAAGTCCTCGCGCGCGAACGCGCCCGTCTGCGAATTGATCTCTGGATCGGAGCCGGAGTAGTCGGTCCACAGCTTGACATTCTGCATGGCAAACGTCAGCGAGGCGGCCTGAACCCGATTCGTGAAGCTGCGAAACAGTCCGGCCGGTAAGGTATAGCTGGCCGAAAGCTCTCTGAATCGCACGAAGTCACCGCGTTCGTAGTACGCGTCCTTTACGTCAGCTACGGTTGCGGCCTTGCCCTTGTCCGTGATGAACGCGGGCTGTCCGGTGACCGTGAGGTTACCATAGTGGCGGAGACGCTCGTACGGGGACAGGGCATCAGGAACAATGCGGAGACGTGCCTGATTTGTCTGAGTCTCCCGGAAGTAGGCGGTGTTGTTGTTGACGAGGAAGTCCCTCTTGGCGTCGATCATGGCCGAGAGGCGCAAATTCTTGAAGACCGTAACCGTGTTGGTCACGTTCCATTCGAGGGTGGGAAATAGGTTGCCGTAGGGGACCAGCGTGTCACTCACCACCACCTTGCTATTGGCGACATCGATGGACTGAATGGTCTTGGACACGAAAACTCCGATCTGCTCCCCCTTCATGACGCGCCCCACGCTGCCCGGCGGGGTAAATGCTGCCATGCCGCCAAGGTCCGTGACTTCATTGTGCAACGTGTTGGCTCCTAGTCGAACGTCCCAACGTGCATTCTCCGCGTTGACCGCATTCACATTGAGCGCTACTTCGAGCCCCGAATTGATCACCTCACCCAGATTCGCAAGAGGATTGGCGTTGAAGCCAAGCGACGGCGGAATCGGTCGGGCGATGATGAGATCCTCGGTGGTCTTGTGGAAGTACGTGAGTTCTGCCGAAACCCGATTGTTGAAAAGCCCGGCATCGAGACCGCCCTCGAACTCAATACCTCGTTCAGGCTTCAGGTTGGGATTTCCCGGATTGCCGGGAATTGCACCGGCGCCGGTTACACCGGTGATGTTGTAGGAAGCCGCCGTGAGCGTCGTCAGAGCCTGCCCAGGGCTAGGTGAACGCCCTGTGGTACCATATGACGCACGCAATCGCATTGTCGAGAACAAGCCGCTCAATGGCTGGAAGAAATCTTCCTCACCAATGGCCCATGACACGCCGACCTTTGGGAGCACGAAGGTCGGGGCCTGGTCACCAAAGGACGAGTTGCGGTCTACCCGGACACCGAGCTGCAGGAATCGCTTGTCCTGGTGGCCAAACTGCAACTGCCCCAGGTATCCATACTGACGCTGTTCGGTGAAACCGCCACCGCCGGTGGTAGTAGCCGCCGAACTGATGGAGTTGTTGGCATTGGTAACGAGTCCAATACCAGTGGAGGAGACGGTTTGATCCCGACTGGAGATGACCTGCAGGCCCAGAGAGAGATTCGTCTCCCAATCCGTTCCCCACTGCCGCTTCATGTTGCCCAGCCAATCGAAGGTGTAGCGCTCCTGGTTGCGGGCTACCTGGGCCATGTTGCCGGTGTCGTTGAGTCCGCCATACCAGAGACTGTCATTCTTGGGCTGGAACTCACGACGATTGTCCGCGGCGAAATCCATGCCGACCGTGAAACGGTTCGTAAACCAGTCGAAGGGACTGTAGTTGCTGGTTACAGAGGTAACCACTCGCTTGGTGAGCAGGTCGCGCTGATACGAATTGGTTGCGTTGTAATGGCGAGTGCTAAACCATCCGTCTCGGGTGAATGCGGCATTGGGCGCATCGCTGCGAGTGAGTGGACTGCCGAGCATGCCGCCGCCCAACCATCCATAGATGTTGTTGTCATTCGACGGGAGCTCGGTGAGCGTCTGACTCAATCCAAGACCGACGTCGAAGTTGAGTTTGTCATTCGCAACGAAGTTGGCGTTCGTACGCACGTTGTAGCGGTTGAACATATTGTTCGGCAACACTCCTTGTGCGTTCTCCGATCCGTAGGAAAGACTGTAGCCATAATTGGAACCGCCACCGCGGGCGTTCCAGTTCACAATGCGTTGCGAGCCTTTGCTGAATGCCCCCACTCTCTTGAGCGGATTGTCGCTCACGATGGTGCCCACGGACTGGCCACGGCACAAGGGGTTGGTGCTGGTCGCTGCGACCATGGCAGCCGTGCAGGCGCCGTAGTTGTCCGGTGGGGTCCAACCATTCGCAAGCTCGGTTTGGCCGCCCTCCAGCCGGATATTCTGCGAAAAACTGTTGGAACCGGCCCGGCCCTTCTTGGTGATGATCTGAATCACCCCCGCAGAAGCATCCGCGCCATAAAGCGTCGCCGCGGCAGGTCCCTTCACAAGCTCGATGCTCTCGATCTCTTCCGGATTCAGATCATTGAAACGGTCATACTGCTGACCGCTCTGTCCAGAGGAAGTCAGCCCCTCGTTCAGGCGAACTCCGTCAATGAAGACCAGGGGTTGATTCGAGAGATTCACTGACGCAGCCCCACGAATGCGAATCGCCGTTGCCGTCCCCTTGGTGCCTGACTGCGAGGTAAGGGCCACGCCCGGCACGCGGGATTGCAGCATGCTGGCAAGATTCGAGACGGGGGCATCCTTGATCACATCGGCCGCCGTCACGGAGGCCACGAGCGCGGCCTGAGCCTTGCGTTCCTGATTGCCGGCGGTGCCGGTGACGACGACTTCCGACAGATTGATGACCGACTGCGTCATCTCGAGGTCCAGCGTCACCGTGGCCCCCGCTGCGACACGCACCGTGTCCTGCTTGAGGCGATATCCAATACGGAATGCCGAAATCGTCACGGGGCCGGGTCGGACATTGATGAGACGGTATTCACCGTCGCGGCCCGTCTGTGCTTCGAATGTGGTGCCGGTGATCACGACGCGAGCGTCGGCGATGGGCTGTTTGGTGGCGGCATCGGTGACCTTGCCGCTGATCGTTCCCGTCTGCCCTTGCACGGCGTGCAGGGGAGCGGTGAACAGCAGGGCAGCGCCAATGGCCAGCAAGCGACGAGAAATCGCTCGGTGGAACATCAATTGTCTCCTTGCGGGAGGTGGATGGATCGACATCACTGTGAGAACCACGACGGGCGTCGGATCGTCACGGGGTGGGGCGTTGGGACCAACCGATGGGATTGTCCGGCGGTGACCCAGATCATTGCGACGGGGCGGGATCCCAATTCGTGCCTCAGGATCTTAGCCTGAGGGCAAAGGTTAAACTACTGTTACGGAATCATTAAGCCAGTATTGTTTCAGCCACGATGGCGGTGGTTTCGGACGCGGTTCTGCGGAATCGCTCGGCCGATTGGTTCCCGTACAGGAACCCCTGCTTGACGCGGCCGGTGCGCCATCGCACGTTGCCCACGTCGAAAGGGTGACCGCCTGCAGGGCTGAGGCCGGCCCTCCCGTCCGCTCCGCTACCGGCGATCCCACCACCGGCCGGCCGGTGCGGGTCCTGCCTGTCCGCGATGACTCCCTATCTCACATTCCTGTTGTATTTCTGCGCCATAGTCGGTTTCGTCGGCCTGGCGCTGGCGCTCAATGCGCTGCTGGGTCCCAAACCGGCCCTGACCGCCACCAAACTCGAACCCTTCGAGTGTGGGGCGACCGCTGTTGACCTGCTCAATGTCAAGGCGGTGCCGATCAAGTACTATGCGGTGGCCATCATTTTCCTGTTGTTCGATCTCGAGACCATGTTCCTCTTCATCTGGGCGCTGGGTGCGCGCCCGCTGACCGGGTTCATGGTCTTCACCTTTTTCCTGTTCGCCGCGCTCCTGGTGCTCTGCCTGCTGTATGTGTATCGCACACGGGTACTGGACGCCGTGACCGAGTGACGGACGGAGTGTAGATGTACGGCAAGCAGCTTCCCATTGTGGATGTCACCCGGCCGGCCTCCGGAGGCTCCGCCCAAGGCAAGACCGCAGCCTTCGAGTACCTGACCACGCGCAAGGACGAACTGGTGGGTTGGGCGCGCAAGTTCTCGCTCTTTCCCTATCCGTTCGTGACCGCCTGCTGCGCCATGGAGTTCATGGCGGTCAGCGCCTCCTACTACGACACCGACCGCTTCGGTGCCGCGCTGCCGCGCTTCTCCCCACGTCAGGCCGACCTGCTCATGGTCGTCGGTACCGTCACCCAGAAACAGGCGCCCATCCTGCTCAAGGTCTACGAGCAGATGTGCGAGCCCAAGTGGGTCATGGCCTTCGGGGTCTGCGCCACCTCGGGCGGGTTCTACCAGAACTACGCCTCTCTCCCGGGAATCGACCGGATCATCCCGGTCGACATCTACGTTCCAGGCTGCCCGCCGCGCCCGGAAATGGTCATCGATGGGATCATGCGCCTGCAGGAGAAGATCGCCAACGCGAGCCATCCCATCATCAACGATCGTTTCTGATGGCGATGGCCTCCGTTTTCTCACAGATCGAGCAGTCGCTGCCGGCGCAACCACACCCGGAAACGGGTGGAGAGGCCCTGTTGTCCCCTGAGCTTCCCCTGCGCTCGCTGGGAGTGCAGCACGGCATCCTGGTGCTGGAACTGCTCCCCGACGCGCTGCTGCCGCTGACCCGGCGCCTCCGCGATGACCACGGCTTCGATCTCTTCCTCGATGTCACAGCGGTGGATTGGCCCGATCGCACGCCGCGCTTCGATGTGGTCTACCACTTCTACTCCACGACGCACCACCTGCGCGTGCGACTGAAAGTGCGTGTCCCCGCAACGGGCCCCGA
>CAZPJX010000144.1:6563-6866 GCA_964586985.1 uncultured Gemmatimonas sp.
ACGTGCCGCCGTGGCATCGCTGACGGGTCTGTACGGATCGGCAGGCTACATGGAACGCGAATGTCACGACATGTATGGCATCACGTTCCTGGGTAACGCCGACTTGCGCCCCATTCTGCTGTACGAGGGCTTCGTGGGCCATCCGCTGCGCAAGGACTACCCCAAGCAGCAGGAGCAGCCGCTCGTGCCATACCGTCCGCCACAGAGTGCCCTTGTCCGCTAGCCCTGTTCTCCGTCCGGTGGCCGACACGGTGCCTGGTGATCAGCCGCTGCCTGGGCCGCCACTGGCCATGCAGCCGCTGG
>CAZPJX010000145.1:0-6849 GCA_964586985.1 uncultured Gemmatimonas sp.
GGGCGGCGAAATCACCAGTGCCAGGGAGGCGATCTGTACTGACTCCACCGGGCCTTCAAGCTAGGGGTTCAACGGCGGGCGGGTCCAGCAAAGACGAAAGCGGGCAACGACCGGTGTCAGTCGTTGCCCGCTCAACGGATGGGGCGAGATTCGAACTCGCGAGACCCTTTCGAGCCCACACGCTTTCCAGGCGTGCGCCTTAAACCACTCGGCCACCCATCCAGTGGAACTACGACGCGCCGCCGCGGAAAGCCACGGCGGCGCGCTCTCCTACCCACGAAGCCTCAACGGACAGGGTGAGATTCGAACTCACGATACCGTTGCCGGTATGCCGGTTTTCGAGACCGGTGCCTTCAACCACTCGGCCACCTGTCCTCGGGAACAGCGCACTCCGCCAGCGACGCGATACCATACTGCGCGATACGCCACCGACGCCGTCCTCCGGGAGCCGTGATAGGTAACTGTAACCTCCCACGGGATCAAGCCCTGCCGGGCTCACCGGGATTGGTCGTTCCGCCAGCACAGGCCTCCAGGATACCGGCCCCAAAGCCAGCGACGCGCACGCTCCCTGACTACTCTTCGGGGCATCCCACCCTTTTGCTTCTGCGATCATGCAAACGCCCTTCCCCCTTCCCTTCGTTCCTCGCCGGATCCTGGTCGGAGGCCAGGGACATTTTCCTATCGCCGATGCCATTCGTCGGCGCCGCCCGGATCTCGAGGTCCGAAGCGCTGACACGGCCGATATCACGGCCGACAGCCTGGCGTGGGCCGAGTGCTTTGTGGGCTTCCGGCCGCCGGCGCCACTTGATGCCATGGGGAATGTGCGGTGGGTACACAGCACCGGGGCAGGGGTGGATCCGTGGCTGCGTGGTGCAGGTCTCGACCGGTCGATTCTGCTCACCCGCTCCACGGAATCGTTCGGGCCGATGATCGCGGAGTGGACGGTGGCCCGGGTGTTCGCCATTCAGCAGCAACTGCCCTCGCTGTTGGGGGCACAACGCCGGCATGAGTGGGCACCGCGTGAGATAGCCCGTGTGGCAGGGACCCGCGCGCTCCTGCTGGGAACGGGCGATATCGGTCGCGCCATCGCGTCCGCACTGCACGCCCTGGGCTGCGTCGTGGTCGGCGTCTCACGCTCGGGGACCTGCACACATCCGGCCTTTCACGCGGTGCACGGCGTGAAGGCGCTGCCTTCGCTAATGGACACGGCCGATTGGATCATCAGCAGCCTCCCGGAAACCCGCGAGACCATCGGGCTCATTTCGCGCGACATCCTGTCCCGTTGTACGGGTGCGGTCCTGTTGAATGCTGGACGCGGCAGTGTGGTGGACGAAGCCGCGATTCCCGAAGCACTCGAGCGCGGCTGGCTCCGCGCCGCCGCGCTCGATGTGTTTACTCGTGAACCCCTGCCCTCCAACTCACCGCTCTGGAACGATCCCCGTGTGGTTATCTCGCCCCACATCTCCGGACTGACCACCACCGCGGGCGCTGTGGCGGGCTTTCTGGAGTGCGCCGACGCACTGGCGCGCGGACAATGTCCGAGTTGGGTGGTGGACAGAGACCGCGGCTACTAGCGCAGCGGGCGCAACGGGTCCGGCATCGAGTCCGCAGGAACGCGCGCGAGTTCAGCCTCCGCCGCGATCGATCCGAACGCCCCCCACTGACCGGCACCGACGATGCGGCGCCACAGCGCCATGGCCTCGGCGTGGCGCCCATTGTACCAATGCCAGTTGGCCACACCATATGCCGCCGAGGCATCGCTCACCGAGAGCCCACCATCCGGCGCCACCGTAAGAACTGAATCGGGTGGCAGAAGGCCTTTGTACAGGAGAATGAGCCGATGATACGCCTCGTTCTCAATGATCTTCATGTCTCGGGACATGGGCGCGATGACCGCAGCGGCGGCAGAATCCTTGCCCTGCCGCCGGAGCGCCATGTACAACCAGTGCCCCATCGACACGCGCCGGTCGTCGTTGTTGGCCGCTGAAACTTCCCGCTGCGCCACCTCGGCAGCCTTGTCGAACGAGCCGCGCAGATAGTACGCCAGCGCCAGGTGGTAGCCGATGTTGGAGTGCAGCGTACCAATGGGCGTGTTCTGTGCATTGGGCTGCCCGTCTGGTTCCACCTCGTCAGGCTTGCCTTCCACCAGTGCGGCGGCCTTCTCCAGATCGAGGATGGCCGCATCGAAATCCCGCACGGAGATGTACCGATGGCCGCGATGACGATAGAGCCACGGGTTTTTCGGGTACAGCTCGAGACCCCTGGTATAGACCTCGATCGCTTCGCGCTGCTGACCGAGGTAGCCGAGGCGACGCCCATACCAGATGATCGAATCGACATCGCTGGGCGTGTGCAGATACGCGGTGCGGGCTTCCGCAAGTTGCGTTTCGTAGCGCGCGCGGGTCTCGGCCGACAGCGGCAAGGTGCGCAACGTGTCGCCCAACAGGGAAATGGCCTGGAAGGGCGGTGACGAAAGCGGTGGCGGTGGCGCCGCGCTGCGATCACAAGCGGAAGCAATCAGTACAACGGCGAGCAGCGCCGAAACATGGGCCATCGGGAAGCGGGGCATGGCAGAGAGAAGGGGAGGTGGATTCACAACCTTCTCCACATACCACCCGTGCGGGCGGCTGTCCATTCTTCGACGGTCCACTGCCTATCTGTTCTCTCCCTGGCTGCCCACCCCGTGGGTAGACTCTCGCCGAGGCGGATCTCAGCGCCGTGTGGTGAAGAACTCCTGCAGGAGCGCACGACTCTCGTCGGCCAGGACGCCGCCCTGCACCTGGGGGCGATGATTGAGGCGAGGGTGGCGCACGATATCCCCCACGCTGCCGCACATCCCGGCCTTCTCGTCCCAGGCACCGAACACCAGCGCACCGATACGCGAGAGGACGATCGCGCCCGCGCACATCGCACAGGGTTCGAGTGTCACGACCAGCGTGCAGGCCTCCAGTTGCACCGCGTCAGATATTCGCGCCGCTTCCCGCAATGCCAGTGCTTCGGCGTGCGCCGTCGCATCTCTGTCGCGGCGCATGCGGTTCTGCGTGCGTACGAGGACCTCACCAGTGATGGAGTGCATCACCACCGCACCCACGGGAACTTCGCCCTGTGCCGATGCCTGCGCAGCTTCGGACAAGGCCAGTTGCATGGCATGCCGAACGTTCTCCGTGACCGGCGTCGTACTCATGGACTCCGCTGCCACCCGTAATGCGTGGCGAGATACGTCCGCAGCGCACGCACCAGCGCCTCCGCGAACTGGATGCGGTTGGCTTCCGTATCCCGGATTCCGGGATTGGGCGCCTCAATCTGAATGGCGTCGACGCTGCCACCATTCACCGAACCGTGGCGTTGGGTATTGTACCCGCCCTCGAAGTAGGCCTCGCCAACACGTGGCGCCATGTCGGCGAGTGATGGAACTGCCCGATACCCCTCCGCCACGAGCAGTGTCCCGAGGCTGTGTGGGCCCCTCAGCAGCGACACACCGCGATCGGTGGTACTGCGCGTATCGCGCGCGAGTCGCGCCACGCTGCTCCGCTCCATTGCGGCCGTGGAAGCCAGCACACTGTCGGTGGACCGCAGCGTCGCATCGCCCAGCAAGTACCCGAGTTCGAGACGGGCCACGGCGTGTGCGTGTCCGTGCAGATCGAGCAGTAGCCCACGGCCGCCCTGGCGCCCAACGACCGCCACGGCCGAATCGGCGGCAGCATGCAGCCAGTTCCATGATGGACGCAGGGCAGCGGTACCACCCGTTGCCTCATCAACGTCGCGGTTGGCGTCAAACTTGCTACGGTGGAGCCGATTCACGATGAGTTGGGGACGGGCTCCGGTGGCCGCCTGGAAGCGCTCGACAATGAGCCGAGCCAGCGCTTGGGTTTCGAGATCGTTCGAGGTCTCACATCCACTGCAGGATCGATCGGGGAGCCCTGCCGGCCGGAGCGTCCCACCATGCGGCGCCAGAATCACCAATGGCGCATCGCCTGGAGTGTACTCGATGTACGCCGCCTGATCCGTCTGCATCTGTCCAACGACGAACGGTGCCACCGGCCCGACTGGACCGGCTCCACCGTTTCCGCCACTCCCACCGTTCCCACCGGGATTGGTGATCGTGTCCGTCTGCTTCCCGCCACAGGCGACGCCGAGGAGAACCACCAGTGTCGGGAACAGTCTGTTACGCATGCGTTCCGTGTGAGAAGATCAGTCCCTCCTCGCCGTCCTTCACGTCGGCCATGATGGTATCGCCCTCCTTGAACCGACCTTCGAGCACGGCGAGCGCGAGCGGATTCTGCAACAATCGCTGCACCGCCCGCTTGAGCGGGCGTGCACCGAAGATGGGATCGTAGCCGGCTTCGGCAAGATACTTGCGAGCCGCGTCGCTGAGCTGCAGTGCCAACTTGCGCTCGGCCAGCAAGGCACGCAGATGCCCAAGCTGCAGGTCCACGATGTGATCCAACTCGCCGCGACCCAGCGGATGAAAGACCACCACATCGTCGATGCGATTGAGAAACTCCGGCTTGAAGACGCCGCGCAGCGCGTTCAGGACCTCCTGCTCTACCCGCTCCCACGACACGTCACCAGCGGTTCCCCGCTCGAGGATGAGTTGACTGCCGACATTGGAGGTCATGATGACTACCGCGTTGCGGAAGTCCACCGTGCGCCCCTGCGAATCTGTCAAGCGCCCATCATCGAGCAGTTGCAGGAGGATGTTGAACACATCCGGATGGGCCTTCTCGATCTCATCGAAAAGGATCACCGAGTAGGGACGCCGGCGCACCGCTTCGGTGAGCTGCCCACCTTCCTCGTAGCCCACATAGCCCGGCGGTGCGCCGATGAGACGGGCCACCGCATGCTTCTCCATGTACTCCGACATGTCGATGCGCACCATCGCGTGTTCGTCATCGAAGAGGAACTCCGCGAGTGCCCGGGCCGTCTCCGTCTTGCCAACACCAGTGGGGCCGAGGAAGATGAAGGAACCGATTGGGCGGTTCGGGTCCTGCAGACCCGCTCGTGATCGCCGCACCGCGTTGGCCACCGCCCGCACCGCTTCACGCTGACCCACGACCCGCGTCGCCAGCACGTCTTCGAGCCTGGTGAGCCGCTCGCGCTCGGACTCGAGCATCCGGGTCACCGGGATGCCTGTCCATCGCGCGACCACCTCGGCGACGTCGTCTGCTCCCACCTCTTCCTTGAGAAACTGCGGTCGACCGGCGTTCGAGGCCAATTGCGACTCCGCATCCTTCATGGCACGCTCCAGCTGCGGAACGCGACCGTAGGTGATCTCGGCAGCCGTGTTGAGGTCACCGGATCTCGTCGCCGTCTCGGCGTCGAACTTCGCCTGCTCGATCTGCTGCTTGATCCGACCCACCGCACCCAGCGTTTCCTTCTCCTGCTGCCACTGCGCGCGCATACCGGCCGCCTGCTCCTTCTTATCGGCCAGCTCGCGTTCGAGCGTGCCTCGCCGTTCCACCGAAGCCGGATCGCTCTCCTTCTGCAGCGCCGCCTTCTCGATCTCGAGTTGCACGATGCGACGCTCCACCTCGTCGATCTCCTGCGGGACCGAATCAATTTCGATGCGCAGGCGTGACGCCGCCTCGTCAATCAAGTCGATGGCCTTGTCGGGCAGGAACCGATCGCCGATATACCGATTCGAGAGCGTGGCCGCAGCGACCACGGCTCCATCGGTGATGCGCACGCCATGGTGGGCCTCATAGCGCTCCTTGAGGCCACGCAGAATCGCGATGGTGCTCTCCACGCTGGGTTCGCCCACGAACACCGGTTGGAACCGCCGCTCGAGGGCGGCGTCCTTCTCGACATGCTGGCGATATTCATCGAGTGTGGTTGCACCGACCACGCGCAGTTCACCGCGCGCCAGCATGGGTTTGAGCATATTGCCCGCGTCCATGCTCCCTTCGGCCTTGCCGGCGCCCACGAGGGTATGCATCTCATCAATGAAAACGATATAGAGCCCCTCGGCGCTCGTGATCTCCTTGAGCACCGCCTTGAGGCGCTCCTCGAACTCACCACGAAACTTCGCGCCGGCGATGAGTGCACCGAGGTCGAGCGAAACGAGGCGCTTGTTGCGGAGCCCCTCGGGTACGTCTCCGCTCACGATGCGCTGCGCGAGACCTTCGGCGATGGCGGTCTTGCCCACGCCGGGTTCACCGATGAGCACCGGGTTGTTCTTGGTGCGACGCGAGAGCACCTGGATGACCCGACGGATTTCCTCGTCCCGACCGATCACGGGATCGAGCTTCCCCTTGCGGGCGGACTCGGTGAGGTCGCGCGTGAATTTCTGCAGTGCCTGATACTGCTGCTCGGGACTTTGATCGGTCACCTTATGGGCCCCGCGCACCAGCTTGAGCGCGTCAAGCAGTGCCTGTCGATGGGCGCCTGCAGCGGTAAGCAGGCGCGCACCCTCCGTGCCCTTGGCGTCCGAGAGCGCGACGAGAAGATGTTCGGTGGAGATGTATTCGTCACCGAGGTTCTTGGCCTCCCGCTCGGCGGCATCGACCACCTGCGTCAACTCGCGGCTGAAACTCGGCTGTGCATCGGATTGCTTGGCGTAGCGGCCAGCCTCCTGCTCCGCACTGGAGCGAAGGGCCGCAACACTGACCCCCACCCGCTGCAGCACCGGCACGACGATCCCCTCGTCCTGTGCCAGCAGCGCAAGCAACAGATGCAGATCGTAGACGAGCGGGTTGCCTGCCTTGCGGGCAAGAGCCACCGCGTCGTTGAGCGCCTCGGCGCTCTTCACGGTAAGACGGTCAGGATTGATCATATCGAAGCATCAGGCAACGCCAATGCCACACGGGTCATGCCAAAAGTGCAGACGCATCACCGCGCAGGATTTTTTCG
>CAZPJX010000146.1:0-4304 GCA_964586985.1 uncultured Gemmatimonas sp.
CCGGCATCATTCTCTGCGGAGGTCAGGCTCGGCGCATGGATGGCGTGGAGAAATCCCTGCAGATGCTGAACGGCCGTCCACTGGTGGCTCACGTCCGCGAGCGTTTGCGCTCTCAGGTCTCGGCGATCGTGATCAGCGCGAACCGCAACCACGAGGCATACGCCCAGTGGGGTGATGTAGTCATAGCCGATCGACATCCCGATCATGGTCCACTGGGTGGACTCCTGACGTCGCTCGGGGCCATTCGGACACCATGGTTCTTCTGTTGCCCAGGGGATGCGCCCTTTCTGATGCGAGACCTGGTTACCCGATTGGCCAGGGGGCTGGAGGCTTCAGCATCGCATTCCCTCGCGTATCCCTACGATGGAGAGCACGCGCAGCATCTGTTTCTGCTGGGGCGTGCCACGCAGGCCACCGCCCTGAACCGCTACCTTGCGGACGGCGCGCGCTCAGTGGGCCGGTTCGTTACGGAACAGCAGGCGCTGCGCATCGACATGTCGGCCTACGCCGGGCAGTTCCGGAACATCAATACCGCCCGCGAGCTTGAGGAAGCCGCAGCGCACGGAACATCTGCGGAATTCCTGCGGGCCGGTACCAACCCACCCTGATACCACAGCGCCCGGTGCAGTGCACCGGGCGCTGTCCCGACTCAGACCATTGGACTGTAGACCGGTTCATACATTGCGGCGGTCACGGCGGCGGCGAGATCCGCGGGCCGTTCGGCTCGTGCCAGCCCCCGGTCGAAAGCCACGCGCGCCACGTCGATCGCAATGGCGCGTGAGGCCTCGCGAATGCGGGAGAGACTCGGGTAGATCCGCCCCATGGCCAGGTCATCCGCCGTCACCAGGCTTGCCAGCGTCCGCGCGGCAACCGTAAACATCTCGTCGGTGACGCGGGTGGACTCGGCCACGATCACGCCCAGACCAACACCAGGGAAGATGTAGGCATTATTGCCCTGGCCCGGCACATGCGTCCGCTCCTTGTGTGTGACCGGCGCGAATGGGCTGCCACTGGCGAACACCGCACGCCCCTCGGTGGCCACATACGCTTCGCGGGCCGTGCACTCCGCCTTTGATGTGGGATTGGACAGGGCCATGATGATGGGTCGTTCATGATTGGCCGCCATGGCCGCCAGCACGCCCGGCGTAAACGTGCCGGGCTGCCCCGAGACGCCGATGAGTGCATGCGGCTTGATAGTTTCAACGGCCGCCTGCAGCGATGGCAGGGACGGTGCGTCGTGGGCGTAGCGACGCTTGTGCTCCTGCAGGTCCGTGCGCGACGCCACCACCAAACCACGCGAATCGAGGAACCAGCAGCGCTGGCGCGCCTCTTCCTCGGAGAGTCCCTCCGCCACCATCTCCTGCACCACCAAATCGCCAATACCGATACCGGCTTCGCCGGCACCGAGGAACATCAACCGCATGTCCCGAAGCGGCCGCCCCGTGAGACGCGCTGCCGACAGCAGGCCACCCAGGGTCACCGACGCCGTGCCCTGGATGTCATCGTTGAACATGCAGATGCGATCGCGCCAGGTATCCAGCAGGTTGAAGGCGTTGTGATTGCCAAAATCCTCGAACTGCAGACAGGCAAGCGGAAAGCGTTCCTGCACGGCCTCCACGAACTCCTCGAGCAGAGCGTCGTAGGCCGCACCACGCAAACGCGGGTGGCGCATTCCCATATAGGCCGCGCTCTCACGCAAGGTGGTGTTCTCCGTGCCCACGTCGATCGTGATGGGCAGGCACTGATGCGGTGACACGCCGGCACACGCGGTGTAGAGCGTGAGCTTCCCGAGGGGGATGCCCATGCCATGCGCGCCGAGATCGCCCAGACCGAGGATGCGTTCACCGTCGGTGACGACGATCATCCGGACATCCTCCTGCGGCCAATTGGCAAGTACGTCCCGCACGTGTCCACGATCTTCGGGCGTGATGTACAATCCGCGGCTTCGCCGGAAGATGCGGCCGAATTCCTCGCAGGCCTGGCCCACGGTGGGCGTATACAGGATCGGCAGGAACTCCTCGAGGTGATCCATCACGAGGCGGTAGAACAGCGTGACATTCCGGTCACTCAGCGCGACCAGGTAGGCATACTGATCGAGCGGTGTCGGACGGGAACGGACACCCGGAAGGATGCGTGCAAGCTGTTCGTCCTGCGTCATCACGCGCGGCGGCAGCAGGCCGCGCAGCCCGAACGCGTCGCGCTCTGCCAGCGAGAACGCCGTGCCCTTGTTGAGGACCGGGTCGTTCAGCAGGGCCGCGCCGCGTTTCGGTTGTAGTGGTCCAGTCACGACTTCTCCAGATGTCTCAGAGTCGTGCCAAGGCCCACCCTGGCACGATGGTCAACGCGGCGATGGCGAAGAGGCAGAGCATACCCGCCACGCGGGCGAGTGCCTCTCCAGTGCCTGTGATCCGAGCACCGCTACCGGCGCTCATGAACATCCGCTGGATGACCCGTAGATAGAAATACAGTCCCAGGAAGCTGCCGACGAGACCGAGGACAGCGTAGGCGCTGTACCCCGCGGCAATCACCGTCTGGAAGATAAGGAACTTTGCCGTGAAACCGGGCAGAGGCGGGAGCCCGGCCAGGGAGAGCAGTGCTACAGCGATGAGAGACGCGGCGACCGGATCCCGGTGGAAGAGCCCGTCAAGGCGATCGAGCCGGTCTCGTTCCTCATCGGGGCCGGTGGTGGGCAGCATGGCGAAGGCCAGCAGGTTCGCCGCTCCGTACACGACCAGGTAGAACATTATCGCTTCCAGGCGCCCCGCCGACGATCCCAGGAGAGCGTAGAAGAGATACCCGGCGTGCGCGATGGACGAGTACGCGATCATGCGGCGGAAGTTCTGCTGCCGAATGGCAGCGATGTTCCCCCAGACGATCGAAACCAGTGGCAGCACCGCGACGATCGAGACCATCGAGCCGGTGAACTCGGCGCCATCGCAGAGACGCCACGCCACGAGCAGGACTCCGGCCTTTGAAAGCGTCGCCATGTATCCGGTGACCGGAATGCTGGCGCCTTCGTAGGTGTCAGGGGCCCACGCATGGAACGGCACGACCGCGCCCTTGAGAAACAGGGCCACCATGACCAGTACCACCGCGGTTCGGGACATGGCGTCGCTTGCGCTCAGGGCCTCTGCGAAGGCGGTCGCCGACATCGAACCTGAACTGCCGTAGATCAGCGAAATCCCCATCAGGAACATCGCGGATGCGGCTCCGCTCAGAACCAGATACTTGAGGGCCGACTCTGCCGACTGCGGTCGCCGAAACGCCAGCACGATCAGGGCATACACCGGGATCGACAGTAGCTCGAGCCCGAGGAACAGGATCAGCGCACTCGTGGCCGACGGGAGTAGGCTCAGGCCATACAGTGAGGCGACCAGCAGGATGGAGAACTCTCCCTCCTCGAACTCGGTGCGAGACATCAGCAGCACCGGTACCGCCAGGAGCAGCAGCATGCTCTTCGCCATGAGCACGTCTGGTGTCACGACAAACTGCCCTGGGAAGGGCTCCAACGTCGTTCCGTTCATGCCCAGCACGAAAGCCGCACCGGCCGAGGCCAGAACGGCGAGCACGGACACGGGCAACGCCAGCGTTCGGCCCCGACGCAGCAGCACCGTCACGATCCCGGCCACGATGCCTCCGAGCAGCAGGTGCTCGGGCAGCATCCCGATCAATGCGTCGTTAGTTGGCATGCGTACCTACCGCGATGCCTTCGGACGACGTGGTCAGGCGCATCTGGAATGCCTTGGCTGCGAGCTCCGTCTTCTTCAGCGCTCCATCCGGGAACAGGCCGAGTGCGAAGATCGATACGACCAGCGCCGCGAGTATGCCACGTTCGCGGAGCGACAAATCGTGCAGTGGTTGATGCGGGGCCTTTGCCGGTCCGAACAGGAACGTCAGTGCGAAGCGCAGCATGTAGAGCGCGCCAAGAATCACGCCGCTCACGGCCACGGCGGCCAGCACCAGCGGCCACTGTGTGCCATCGAGGTGCTGCGGCCACGCCGCATGGAAGGCACCGAGCAGGGCAAGGAACTCGCCGGTAAACCCGCTCGTCGTTGGCAAACCCACGGAGGCCAGCGTGAAGACCACGAAGAACACCGCATACACCGGTATCTGGCGGGCCAGGCCTCCGTAGGCAGACAGTTCGCGCGTGTGACCTCGCTCGTACACCATGCCGACCAGCAGGAAGAGGCCCGCTGCAACCACACCATGACTGACCATCTGGACAATGGCCCCCTGGATCCCCGCGAGGTCGAGACTGAGCAGGCCCAGCATGACATAGCCCAGATGACTGATCGAGGAATAGG
>CAZPJX010000146.1:4314-6816 GCA_964586985.1 uncultured Gemmatimonas sp.
AGGCAATGATCTTCTTGATGTCCGTCTGGACGAGCGCCAGACAGGCACCATAGACGATGCTCACGACGGAGAGCGTCATGAGCGTCGGCGTGAAGAGGCGCGTGGCATCGGGAAACAGCGGGAAGCCGAGTTTGATGAATCCGTACGTGCCCATCTTGAGCAGCACGCCCGCCAGAATCACCGAGCCCGGGGTGGGCGCCTCCACGTGTGCATCGGGCAGCCAGGTGTGCAGCGGAACCATGGGCACCTTGATCGCGAAGGACAGCGAGAAGGCAGCCAGCAGCAGGCCCTGCGCCGTGATCGGAAGGCGTACCTGCATCAGATCCGCGAAAGCAAAGGACGCCACACCGCCGGCATCCTGCAGTGCCTGCACCAAATAGATGACGGCCGCCAGCATGAGGATACTACCGAAGGCCGTGTACAGCACGAACTTGACCGTGGCGTAGCTGCGGCGCGCGCCACCCCAGATGCCGATGATCAGGAACATCGGGATGAGCATGGCTTCCCAGAACACGTAGAACAGAAACAGATCCTGCGCCACGAATGCTCCCATCATGGCGAACTGCAGCAGCAGCACCATCACGTGGAAGAGCGTGACATCGCGTTCGATGGACTTCCATGCGCCCAGCACCACCAGCGGCCCCAGAAAAGCCGTCAGCAGGACCAGGAGCACATTGAGACCATCCATGCCCACGGCATAGGACACGCCCCACTGGCTGATCCAGGGAACGACCGTCGTGAACTGCAATCCATCCACCGTCGCATCAAAATGCACGTACAGAACCGCGGCCATCAGGAACTGCGCGGTCATCACAGCGACACTCAGCATGCGTGCGGCAACGGCATTTCCGCGCGGCATCACCATGAGTCCCGCCGCGCCGAGCAACGGCAGAAACAACACCCAGTTGAGCAGGGCCGCGTCAGACATTGCGCCAACTCCACAGAACAGCACCCGCCAATCCAATCACCACCAGGAGACCGTACGCGTGCAGACTGCCATTCTGCACCCGAGCCAGCACCGCCGCGGTGCGATGAGCCAGTGCACCCATGCCATTGAGTGCGCCATCGAGCAGGAGACGATCGCTGCCCTTGAGCAACACGTTCTCCGAAACCCATACCAGCGGCCGGCTCAGCAGTCGATCGTACAGTTCATCCACGAAATACTTGCCGCTCAGCAGGGCGTGCAGCGGCGCGAACCGCCGTGCAAGCCCCTCGGCGCGTGAGGCCGGTCCGCCGTAGATGAACACCGCCAGGGCTACACCTCCAAGCGCCAACGCGATCGACACGTAGAGCAGCGTATGCTCAAAGTGCTCGAGTGCCGGCACCACCTGCGGCAGCGGCAGCTGCGGCTCGAGGAAATGTGGCAGCGCGATGTATCCGCCGCCCGCCGACAGCAGCGCGAGCAGCATGAGGACACCCGTCATGGAGAGCGGGGACTCATGGACGTGATGTTCCACCTCGTGGCTCATACGGGAGGCGCCGAAGAAGGTGAGCCACAGGAGTCTGGTCATGTAGAAGGCCGTCATCAGCGCCGTGAGTGCCGCGAGGCCCCACAACCACGGGGCGCCTCCGGATGCGCTCGAGAAGGCATACCAGAGGATCTCGTCCTTGGAGAAGAACCCGGCGAGACCCGGGATACCGGCAATCGCCGCCGTCGAGATCGCGAAGGTCCAGAACGTGATGGGGATGCGCGTGCGCAGCCCTCCCATCTTCCGGATGTCCTGTTCCCCACCCAGGGCATGGATCACGCTGCCGGCGCCAAGGAACAGGCAGGCCTTGAAGAAGGCATGCGTCATGACATGGAAGATGGCTACGCCGTACGCTCCGACTCCGAGCGCGAGGAACATGAACCCCAGCTGCGAAACGGTAGAGTAGGCCAGCACCTTCTTGATGTCGGTCTGCACCAGCGCGATGGTGGCCGCCAGGAATGCCGTCAGAACACCGATGATCGCGATGATTTCGGAGGCCGCGGGTGCCAGCACGTACAGCGCCGACATGCGGGCCACGAGATACACGCCGGCCGTGACCATCGTGGCCGCGTGAATGAGCGCGGAAACCGGCGTCGGCCCCGCCATGGCATCCGGCAGCCATACATACAGCGGGATCTGCGCAGACTTGCCCGTGGCGCCGACAAACAGCAGCAGGCCCACCACACCGGCCGAGACGATCGCTCCCTGGCCACCGATCAGCGCGCCGTTGATCGTGTCCATGTCCAGCGTGCCAAAGGTGCGATACAGCAGGAACATGCCAAGCAGGAACGCCGCGTCGCCCACACGATTGACAATGAAGGCCTTTCGTCCGGCGGCCGCATTGGCGGGATCGTCAAACCAGAATCCGATCAACAGGTAGGACGCCAACCCCACGCCCTCCCACCCGGCGAACAGCACCAGCATCGACCGCCCCAGTACCAGCAGGAGCATGAAGAACAGGAAGAGATTCAGGTACGCGAAGAAGCGCCCGAAGCTCTTGTCGTCATGCATGTAACCGGTGGAGTAGATATGG
>CAZPJX010000147.1:0-6792 GCA_964586985.1 uncultured Gemmatimonas sp.
GCATATTGGCAATCCCCATCGTCATGCTGGCGTGGGGGCTGGCCCTGGCCGGTGCCGTGACCCTTGGCCTGCTCGCCGTCATCATGGTGATTGGCCGCGCACTGGTTGGTAGCGGCCGAGGTTCGGATCGCAGCGCCGCGGTGCGAGGACTTACGGTGGGCATGCTTGCACTCAGCCTCATCTGGCTCGGCGCGGCGATGGCCGCGCAGGTTCCCGTGGCTGGTGCGCTCGCCCGCCTTGTCGCGGTGGCATTCACCTGGGCCGTGGCGACGGTGGGGCTTGGGGCCGTGATGCGGTCGAGAATTGGCGTCTCGCGATTGAGCGTGCACTTCGACCGCTTCGGCGTCGGCGGATCCCGATGGAATGCCCGGTGGAACACGCGAGGGAACACCAGTTGGGGTCCGGCCTCAACGACGGCCACCAATGAGGTGCCGGTGCCCGTGAGCTGGCAGACGCCCACGCCCGTGCAGGGCGTCGTGGCTGCACGCCGGCCAGTTGAGGCGCCCACCACTGGCGAAACCGAAGGGCCGATCGACCGGTTCTAACGGAGGGCGTGCAGGGCGCAGGGTTTCGTCAGCCTACTCGTCGATTCCTTCGCTCACCCGACGATGACGCGCAGTGCCACAGACTGCATCGTGCGACATCGGGCAACCCGCACGGATTCCCGGAGTCGCCGTCGAGTTGGCGTCGAGTTGCCAGCGAGTTGGCGTCAAGTTGGCGTCGAGTTGGCGTCGAGTTGCCGTCGAGTTGGCGTCGAGTTGGCGTCGAGTTGGCGTCGAGTTGGCGTCGAGCGGATTCAGCCGGAAACGAAAACTACCGCATCGCCCGGTCGAAGCCCTGAGACCGCCGCCGCGTTTCCATTTTGCAGCGCGATCTCCACGAACCCGCTCGATCCCACCAGAGCGACGAGTTCACCTGGCGTCGCATCGCCATAGGTGCGCACGACCGGGGCACGTTGGGCTGCAAACTGCACACTGCCCACGACCGCCCGCGTCATCAGGTTGGTGACGACATTGCCGAAGCGATCGATCGTGAGTACCTCACCATGCAATGAGCCGTCGGCAGCGCGACGCGGCTGCGGCGTGCGCAGGCGCACGGGCGTGCCAAAGGGATCTCCGAGTTCGCCAAGAGCTGCGCCTTCGGCAAGAGCCGCTGCCGCCGGCGCAAACACATCGCGGCCATGAAATGTCGCGGCCGCCGAAATGGGGACGGACAAGCGCACCACGCGCGCATCGGGTGAAAACAGCGCTGGCGACAACACCCCGTTGTCGGGCCCTACGAGCAAGCGTCCCGCATTCTCAACGGCGATGGCCGCGCGCGAGGTGCCCACGCCGGGATCGACAACCACCACATGTACCGTTCCGGCCGGGAACCGCCGCCAGTAACGCGCCACGGTGAGCCGCGCGAAGGCGACATCCTGCGGTGGGAGTTCATGAGACAGGTCGAGCAGCGAAGCGCTCGGCGCCAGCGACACCAGCACGCCCTTCAGTTCGGCCACATACCCGTCGGCTGTGCCAAAATCCGTGAGGAGCGTGATCACCGCCATGCGAAGCTCCCTGGGGAGCGCCGCAAGCGCCGTGCTGAATGCCTTCCAGCATGGCTTCCAGCATGCCTTCCAGTGTGTCTGCCAGTGTCCCTACCGGTGTGTCTCATACGCGTTGGAGTCTCCAGCGTCCCCAACCCCAAAGCAAGGCCATGAGCGCCCCCCGGGCGGCGGCCGTCAGCGCCAGGGTCCACCAGAGGCCGGTGGTGCCCCACTGCGCCGCCGCCCAGGTGCCAAGCGGAAGACGCAGCGCGGTGATACCGGTACTGAGCAGCATGGGGACTACCGTCCACCCAGCACCCCCCATGGCGCTCTCCAGCACCACTTCCGCACCCAGAAAAAGCTGACTGAACGCGGCAATGCGCAGATAGTGCGCTGCCTCGGCGACCACTGCGGGATCGGTGGAAAAGATCGTCACGATCTCCGTGGCAAATACGAAGCTTACGGTCGCCATGACAAACCCGATGGCGCTCACGATGCCGGTGGCGTACCAACCTGCCCGCGCGGCCCGCGCCACGTCGCGCGCGCCAAGACTCTGCCCCACGATCGCGGCCACCGCGGCGCCCATGCCGACGCTGACGACATACACCACACTCTCGATGCGAAAGCCCAGCCCCAATGCGGCCAAAGCGGGCGTCCCGAACTGCGTCGTGATGCGCGTAAGCGCTACATAGATGGCGCTGAATGCCACCCCGGTCATCGCCGCGGGTGCGCCGACCCGCATGATCGCGGCAATCACCGGCCAGCGTGGCCTGGCCCACTGGAGCATTTCCCGTCGGCGCAGCAGCACCACGCCAATCACGCAGGCAAGCCCCCGCGGCACGAGCGTCGCCAGCGCCGCACCACGCACTCCGAGTGCGGGAATCGGACCCGCACCCCGAATCAGCATGGGGTCGAGCAGCAGGCCGAGCGCCGTGGTGATCCCAAGAATGACGAGCGGCGTCTTCGTGTCACCCTTGGCGCGAAATGCCGCGTCCACGGCGAAGAAGCCGAACAGCAGGGGCATGCCCAACAGATATGTGCCCAGGTAGTGCCGACCGATATCGCTCACCACCTCGCCGGTATGCAGCGCTTCGAAGAGCCATCCAAGCACGAACGGTGTGGCCAGCGCGATAAGCCCACCCAACAGCATGGCCAGCACGAGCCCTTCGCTCACCGAACGTGCGGCTTCAGCGGGCCGGCGTTCGCCATGGCGACGCGCCGCGATCGCATCGAGTCCGATGCTCACCATCTCGCCCAGCGAGATAACCAGCCAGATCCAGAAGATCGATCCGGTGACCGCCGCCAGTGCATCGGCACCCAGTGACCGGCTGATCCAGAACGTATCGACATTGTGAAAGGCCGTCATCAGCAGATTCGCAATGACGGCCGGAAGCGCCACGCGGCGAATGGTCAGTGAAAGGGGTTCACCAACCAATTCGCCGCGCGGTGCATCTGTTTCGACCGGCCCCGGAGCCGAGGCCTCCATCTGCCTAGCGATACCGTTCGTCAAGCCGTTCGATCACACGCTGTGCAGCCTGCTGAATCGCCTTGGCCGCCTTGCTCCCCGGCTCGGCATCCAGGATTGGACGCCCGGTGTCGCCGCCTTCCTGAATGCGCGGATCGAGCGGAATCTGACCGATGAGCGGCAGATTGCACTCCTTCGCGAGCTGCTCACCACCGCCGCTGCCAAAAATCGCAATGGGCTTGCCGGTTTCGGGATTCTCGAACCAGGACATGTTCTCGACAATGCCCAGCACTGGCACCGCCGTGCGTTCAAACATCTTCACGCCGCGCAGCGCATCACCGATGGCCACCTGTTGCGGCGTGGTCACGATCACGGCGCCGTGCACCTGTGTGGCTTGTACAAGTGAGAGCTGTGCATCGCCCGTTCCCGGCGGCATGTCGACGAGGAAGTAATCGAGCTGTCCCCAGTTCACGTCGCGCAGGAACTGGGTGATGATCTTCATCACGATCGGGCCGCGCCAGATCGCCGGCTGCTCCTTCTCGATGAGGAAGCCCAGCGAGATGACCTTGATGCCGTAGGCCTCGAGCGGAATGATCTTCTCATCGCGCACGGCGGGGGCCGCCTGCACGCCGAGCATGAGCGGAAGGTTGGGGCCGTAGATGTCAGCATCCATGATGCCGACCCGCTTTCCCATTCGCGCGAGTGCGATGGCGAGATTGACGGCAACCGTGCTCTTGCCCACGCCCCCCTTGCCGGAAGACACGGCGATGATGCGGCCGAGTTGGGGGTATTGAACGGGATCGGGGACGCGCGCCGGTGGCTTGGTGGCAGGTGCGGCATCCATGACGGGCAGTGCACGACTCTTGCCCGGCTGTGCAGTTGACTGGGACATGGGAGACGATGGCGCACGGCGCGCCGGTGTGGGTTCACTCTGCGCGGGATCGCGAACATCAACGCGGACATCGAGCACCCCATCCAACCGCTCGACGGCCTGGCGCACATCACGCACCAGGGTGGCGTCGTCTTCGGGCGCCAGCAGCAGAGTCAGACGGACCTTCCCGTCCACGGTGGTGGCAATATCCCGCACCTGCTCGGCGGCCATGACGTCGGCGCCAGTGCGGGGATTCTGGACCGCCGACAGGGCATCGGTGATCCGTTCCATGAGTAGGGCCATGCGAAAAGGGGACAGGGTACCTCGGGAAACCTAGAGACCGTGCCCGGGCTGTGGAATGCCCTATGCTCTGGCCAACCAGCTGCGCGCGTCGCCGAGCACCCGTTCGCGCACGGATTCAAGCGAGCCGATCAGCATGGCCCCAGAGGCCTTCGCGTGTCCGCCACCGCCGTACTGCCGAGCGAACTGCTGGACATCGACATCGCCGGAGCTGCGAAAGCTCACTTTCACACGTTCGTGTCCGAGATCGCGGAAGAAGAGGGCCATACGCGTTCCGGAGATGCTGCGCGGATGCTCTACGATGCCGTCGAGTTCGTCGCTTGTCACCTGGAAGCGGTCCATGGCATCAGCCGAGACCGAGATATGCGAAAGACCCAGGGCCGGCTCGGTGTGTAGGCTGCCCAGGGCTTCACGCAGCAACTGCAGGCGTCCCACGCTCACCTGCGCATAGATGCGTCGATACATCTCCTCGGGGTTTACACCGGCGGTCAGGAGCCGCGCGGCGATGGCGTGCGCCCGGGGCGACGTATTGCTGAAGCGGAAGCTGCCGGTATCGGTGAGGATGGCAGCGTAGAGACTCTGCGCGATGGCTGCCGTGATCTCGAGGCCCAGCGTGTCGGCGATATCGTAGACCAGCTCACCGGTGGCGCAGGCACGGGTGTCTGCAATGGCGACGGTGCCCACGGGTTCATCACCCGCGACGTGGTGATCGACCACCAGAACCGGCACGGTGAGCGCACGCACGGAGTCAGCCAGGTGCCCCAGGCGCCGCACATCGTTGATATCGAGTACCACAAGTGCATCGATATCCCGAAGACCAGCGGCTCCCAGGGCGCTCTTCTCCTGGATATCCGCGCCAAGGAGAAAATCGAACATCGACGGCCAGGGCGTGGGATTGACGATGCGGCAGGTGATGCCGCGCTGCGCGAGGAGACGGGCAAGCGCCGTCTCCGACCCACAACCATCTCCATCGGCATTGATGTGGGTGGACAGAGCCACCGTCATCCCGGGGCGGAAGGCGGCGAACCAGGTGCGGATCGCCGCCTGCCGCGCCTCCGATGCGCTCAAGAGCCCATCGGACGCAGGGTCCTTCATTTCCGACCGGCTTCCTGCTTGCCGATGGTCGAATTGCGCAAGCCGTACAGGAAGTACGTGGTCATGCCGATGGCAGTCCAGACACCGAGCAGGGTCCAGGTCAGCTTCGGCAGCTGCGCCATCATGTACAGCGTGGCGCCGGCCCCAAGGATCGGCACCAGCGGCACCAGCGGCGTGCGGAACGGACGCTCCAGCTCGGGCGAGCGCGTGCGCAGCACCCACACACCAATGCAGACCGTCGCGAAGGCCGCCAGCGTACCACCCGAAACCAGCTCTCCCAGCAGACCGAGCGGGAAGAAGCCCGCGATCAGGATGGCGATCGCACCAACGATGAACGTGGAGGCCGCCGGCGTGCGATACGTGGGGTGCACGCGGCTGAAGATCTTCGGCAGGAGTCCGTCGCGCGACATCGTGTAGAAAATGCGCGGCTGACCCATGAGCATCACCAGCACGACCGACGAAAGGCCCGCCACTGCGCCGATGTTCACGAGATACTCGAGCCACTTGAGCTGCGGCACGGCCGCGATGGCCACTGCCACCGGGTGCGGTACGCCCAGCTGCTGGTAGGGCGCCAGGCCGGTCATGACCAGCGACATCAGGATGTACAGCACGGTGCAGATCAGCAGCGATGCGATCATGCCGATGGGCAGATCACGCTGTGGGTTCTTCGCTTCCTGCGCCGCAGTGGAGACCGCGTCGAAGCCGATGTACGAGAAGAACACCACCGGGGCCGCACGCAGCACCCCCGAAATGCCGTACTTGGTCGAACCGTCGGGGTTCGTGACCATCTCCGGGATGAACGGCGTCCAGTTCGCGCGGTTGATGTAGAAGAAACCGAAACCGATCACGAGCAGCACCACCGTCATCTTGATGGCGACGACGATGTTGTTGAACATGGCCGACTCCTGCACACCACGCACCAGCAGCAGCGTGAGGCCCAGAATGAGCAGCACGGCCGGCAGATTGATCAGGCCGTCCACCACATTGCCGCCCGCTGCGGTACAGGCATCACGCAGCGTGTAGGCCACGTGCGTGGCCGCATCCACGAGGGTCGCACCGCTGGCCGGATCGACGCAGGTGAACGCCCGTACGACGTGGTGGCCATTCTCTACCGTGAGCGGAGCCGAAGCGAGCGCCGCGGGAATGTGAATGCCCAATTCGGCGAGCAGTGCGCCGAAATATCCGGACCAACCCACAGCGACGGTGCTGGCCGCGAAGAGATACTCGAGCACCAGGTTCCAGCCGATGAACCACGCCACCCCCTCACCCATCGTGGCGTAGCTGTACGTGTAGGCCGATCCCGCAATCGGGATCATCGACGCGAACTCGGCGTAGCACAGGCCCGCGAACAGACAGGCCAGACCAGCTAGCACGAACGAGAGCGAGACACCAGGCCCCGCAAAGTTCGCGGCCGCCGTACCGGTCAGCACGAAGATGCCGGCACCAATGATGGCACCGATGCCAAGCAGCGTCAGGTTGAGGGCGCCCAGCGTGCGCTTGAGCCCCCCTTCAGCGTTGTCCGCTTCCGCGCGCAGC
>CAZPJX010000148.1:0-6559 GCA_964586985.1 uncultured Gemmatimonas sp.
ACAGGGCGCGCATCAGGAAACGCTGGCGCGCGAAGGCTTCCTGCAGGCGATCGAGGGCCACACGCTCCTGCTGCAGTGCGGCGGTGAGATCACTTTCGCCGAGGGCCAGGGCCGCGCGGCTCATGGCCCGGATGGCCGTGAGCAGGGCGGTGCGTCCGCGATTCACCATGCGACCTGCCGCGAGATCCGCCTCGTTTTCTGCTTCATGCGATTCGTCGAGGTCGGCCATACCCTCCTCGTCGGCCACCACCTCCTGTTCGAACTCGCCACCAGTCATGAACACAAACTCGGCACGTACCCGTCGCTGCTCGAAGGCGATCTGGCGCGCTTGTTCGGCCAGCGCTTCGCCTGTGAGTGTGGACCGGGCCGCGATGAGGCGTTCGGTCTTGAGGATCACCATCTGCTGACTGACGGCGTAGCGATCCTCATCCGGATCCAGTGCAAATCCGGCGGCGGCGATGCCGCCCGTGGCCGTACGCTCAACAATGAAGGCGTCCGATTCGACCGGTGGTACGCCGGGGCGCCCATCCGCCGCCTGAGCGCGGTACACCACCAGATCGCCGGGGTCTCGCAGCAGGGAGTCGAGGGGCAATGTGGCGTCTGCATGCCACGCTTCCCGTGAGGTCTTCACCGTCCGCAGTGGGGTCTGCCCTTCCTGAAACGTGAACCGTTCGCCGGCACCGGCAACGGTCGTGTAGTGCAGCGACAGGGCGCGCAGAGCGATATCATCGTTTGCCTCGATCCGTACCTCGAGTACCTCGCGAGTACTGTCCACGAACAGATCACGACCAGGCTTCGTGATGCGAACCTGTGGCGAGGCATCCCGTTGCATCACGATGGGGATCAGGCGGGGTTCGCTGTCGCGGGAACGGGCATCGATGGCCTCTGCTCCTGTGCTATCGGTGCTCCGCCGAAGGGAAAATGCTACGAAGCCGTCGTGGCGAAGTCGCATGCGCCATTGATAGTCGCCGCGCGTGGGAGGAGGGAGCAACACATCACCACTATCGGTGGAAATGACGAGCGTCCCCCCCGAGGCCGCGACGGTGAAGGTGAGCTGGCTCCCTTCAAGACCTTCGATGCGTGCTGGATTCCGGAGATGGCTGCTGGGTATCGCGCTATAGGCGGGTGGTGTGATCTGCACATCCACGCGGTCGATGGTCATGGCTCCTGTCGCTCGAGCCACGACGTTTCGCGCTGCGCGCGTGGCCGCACCGGCTGGGTACATCGATGTGACGAGGAGGGTCAGGGCCCACAACAGGACCGAAGCTAGGAGTGCCTTGCGTACGGAGGTCCATGGCAGGAGTGACGACACATCGAGGGAACTCGCCAACGCAGCCGCCCGACGGTGCATGATCGTGTGGGCGGTGACGCCTGGGGAGGTGTGGGCAGTGCCAGGCGCCTCCACGCCGATGGCCCTCGGAGTCGGTGGTCCCTGCGTCTCTGTCTCCCATGCCGTGAACAGCAGATTCCTCGACGCAGGAACCAGGCGCTCGAGGTGGAGTGCGGCGTCGCGTGCGCGTCGCGCGGGGTTGTGCCGCAGTTGCACGAGACTCCACCCGATCGCCGCGCCAAGGCCCGCAAGTGCCAAAGCAAGCAGCACGGCGGAGCCGGCTGCGGTCATGAGGGTCTGTTCACCGTCGCCAAGTGGTGTGACGAAGATTCGGCGCAGTTGCCAGAAAATGGCGAGATCAATGCCGATGGCTGCACCCAGACCCGCCGTCAACATGGCCCGTCGATGCACCACCTCCCGAACTACGCGCAGAAGGCTCATGATGCCCGCGACGTGACTGAACGCCGAAACGCCCACTCGATGACCATGAGAATTGCCACCAGCAGCCAGATCCAACGGGCATGCGAGGTCGTCGCATGGAGGTCATCGCTTGCACCGGCGCCGATGGGAGGCGCGGCCGGCAGCACCTCCCAACGCTCCAGCACCGCGGAATCCTGCCTGGTGGTATCAATGCCATCGAGCAGCCGACTGGCGTCGATGACGGGATTCTGCGAAAGAGCAAGCAGTGCCGCTACTGCGACGGACGGGCGTTCCCGGATGTACGAAATCACCATGGGGTGTCCGTTGCGCACGCCACCAGCGACTGCCGTCCGTCCGCCGGCATCGAACAGGAGCGGAACCGGCGCTGCGCTGCCGCTCTGCGCGAGAGCCGGCGTTGTGCCGACAACCTCTGCAGCCGTGAGTGCCCGCAGCCCGGGATCGCGGGCGATGGTCATCAGGCGTGTGACGTCCTGCACGGTGCCAGCGGCGCTGGTGTCCAGGGCTGGCAACGCCGGCGTCTGTGCCGTGTGCAGCTCAGCATGCGGGCGATCCGGCATCCCATCATCTACTGGCGTCCCAGCCGTTGAGGGATTCCAACGGACCGTCGCACCGCCACGCGCGAAGACGGTATTGACGACATCGTCGGCTTCGCGCGCAGTCAGTCCGGTCGTCCACAGAATCGTATCACGCGGGATGTGCGACCGAAGGACGTTGGCGGTGTCGCGTGCCGCAGATGGCCGTGGCAGCGCATCGAGTTCGACGAGCAGGTCGGACGGAAGCGCGACGATGGTGAGTGAATCGATCGCGCTGGAAGGGAAGGTAGACTGCACCACGAGCTTCCGGGGAGCTGGTCGGGTACGCAGCCAGTTCACTGCCTGATCGATGCTTGATCGCAGGGTTGCTGCCCGTGCGTGGAGCTGCAGGGTGCGGTAGGCCGAATCCGCGTCACTCACGGCGGCAGTTGATGCTACTGGTACTGGTATGGACGCCGCCGTGCTGCCCCAGGTGGTGTCGCGGATCAGCACCGTCGAAAGCGTGCCGGAGTGTGGGTCTCCTCTATTCCAGCGAGGTTGCGCCAGCGCCGTGACGGCTGCCGCGATGATGAGCAGGCGGAGCAGCAACAGCAACCGATCGGTGATGACGGAACGACGTGTGGGCCGCAGGGTGGTGGCCTGCACGAATCGCAGGGTCGGGAACGCTACGACACGCGGCGGACGTCGGCTGAAGAGATGCGCGACGATCGGAACGGCGAGCAGCAGCAACCCTGCCCACGCCGCGGGATTGAGCCACTGCATCAGCGCGAGCCCTGTGGAACGGCAGACACGTCAGACTTGGCCGCCGGTGGGGGGCGATGCCACGGCTCCGCCCCGTCGATTGTGTCGACGGAGCAGGTAGTCGCGCAGCTCCCGCTCGGGGGGCTGTGCGCAATCAAACTGGCCGTAATCAATGCCCTCTTGTTGAGCAAACGCTGCGCATCGCTGGAGGAACCCCGTGTGCTCACGCACGTACTCTTCGCCGGCGATCACCGGATCCATCAGGCGCAGCTGACCGGTTTCCATGTCACGCAGCTCCACCTGATCCCTGAATGCGAGCTGCTTTTCCTCGGGGGTGGTGAGCTGCAGCATGGCCACGTCGTGGCCGCGTTGCACGACATGCCGGAGTTCACGCTGTGTCGCGGTCTCGCGATCGTAGAAGTCGGACATGACAATGAGGAGGCCGCGTCGCTGCAGCAGTTCTGCGGCGCGGCCAATGGCCAGGGGAGGATCCCAGAGGCCGTCGGCTCGCAGCCCGGAGAGGCGGGCAAGCAGGGCACGCAGATGCATCCGTCCACTGCGGGCGGGAAGATAGTGCATGCGGGTGCCGGACGTCGTCATGAGGCCGACGGAGTTTCCCTGGTCGACGGCGAGCCAGGCCAGGGCTGCAGCAATCAGCACGGCATACCGCAGCTTCGAACGCGCCGTGTCTTCCGGAAAACCCATCGAGGCACTGGTGTCGAGCACCAGCATGACTGCGACGTTGGTGGTCTCGCGAAACTGCCGGGTATAGAGACGATTGCTGCGTGCGTACAACTTCCAATCAAGATGCTTGAGATCATCGCCGATGCGGTACGGACGATGCTGATGAAACTCGGCGCCTGCACCATGAAAGGGGCTCCGATGGGCACCAACGCGCAGGCCCTCCACTACCAGACGGGCGGCGAGCTCGAGATCATCGATCGCCGCGATCAGTGTGGGGGAGAGCGCCTCGGCGCTAGTCGCATCCATCTGGGTGCGGCGTCCTCAGGGGCGAACGGCGTCGAGCAACATGCCAATGACCCGATCAGCACTGACGCCTTCGGCTTCGGCGCGGAAGTTCACCAGCAGACGATGCCGAAGCACCGGCAGGGCGACCTGGGCGATGTCCGATGGGGCCGGTACACTGCGGCCATCGAGCAGCGCCACGGCTTTGGCTCCCAGCAGGAGGGCCTGCCCGGCGCGGGGACCAGCGCCCCATCGCACCCATTCGCGAATCGTGGCTGGGCTGCTGGTATCGGCGGGGCGGGTGGCGCGCACCAGCCGTAGCGCGTAGTCCACGACATTCGATGCAGCGGGCATGGCCCGCACCAGGTGGCGGGCCGCTTCCAGTGCCACACCACTGGCCACGGGCTGCACTGCAGCCGAGAGGTCCGTGGTGGTGTCCGTCAAGATGCGCCGTTCATCGTCGAGATCCGGGTAGTCGATGATGACGTTGAACATGAACCGATCGAGTTGCGCTTCCGGCAGCGGGTGCGTGCCCTCCTGCTCGATCGGATTCTCGGTGGCCAGCACAAACAGTGGGCGCTGGAGCTGGTGCCGGACCCCGCCTACCGTGACCTGATACTCCTGCATGGCCTCGAGCAGGGCCGACTGTGTGCGTGGCGGGGTGCGGTTGATCTCGTCGGCAAGGATGACATTGGCAAAGACCGGGCCGGGAATGAAGCGGACCTGCCGCTTGCCAGTGGTCGGATCCTCTTCGATGACCTCGGTGCCGAGGATGTCCGAAGGCATCAGGTCGGGCGTGAACTGGATGCGACTGAACCGCAGGTCGATCGCGTCCGCGAGGGTCTTGATCAGGAGGGTCTTGGCCAGACCGGGAACCCCTCGCAGCAGGCAGTGTCCCCCCGCCAACAGGCAGACGAGCACCTCGCGTCGGACCTGATGCTGCCCGATGATGACGCGCCCGATCTCCTGATCGAGGCGGGTGGCAAGTGCGCTGGCGGCGTCGAACTGTGAGTCTGTAGCGGTCATGGCTGCGGCATGCAGTGGCGTTGCGCGGGACGAGATGCCGGAAGATACGTGGCCGACCGATGGTCTGCTGCGAGCGCCCTGCCGCTGGCGCCGGTCATGGCAATCCACCAGCTTGCGAATTCGCACGTATCCATCCGGCCGTGCGCACGTAGTGTTCACATCCAGTGTTCCCCGATGCCATCAGTACCATACGAGCAGATCCTGGAGAACTGCGCACGCTGGTCCGCGTCACTCACCGCGAACGATCCGGATTATTTCGAACGTCTCGCGTCGACGCAGCGCCCGGGGTATCTGTACATCGGCTGCTCGGATAGCCGGGTGCCTCCCAATGAGTTCATGGGCGTGGGGCCCGGCGATGTCTTCGTGCATCGGAACGTGGGCAACGTGGTGGCCAACACGGACCTGAACGTTGGTGCCGTCATCGACTACGCCGTGACGCACCTGGACGTTCAGCACATCATCGTGTGCGGACACTACAACTGTGGTGGCGTGCAGGCGGCCATGCAGTCGCGTGATCTCGGGCTACTCAATCCCTGGCTGCGGAACATCCGGGATGTCTATCGGCTGCACCAGGACGAACTCGACGCCATTGCGGACCAGTCGGCCCGCTACGAACGGCTCGTCGAGCTCAACGTGATCGAGCAATGCATCAACGTGATCAAGACGGCCGCCGTGCAGAGGGCCTACCTCCATCACGGTTCGCCCATCGTGCATGGTTGGGTGTTCGATCTGCGCCGAGGGGTGCTGCGCGATCTTGAGATCGACTTCGCCGCTCGGCTGCGCGATATCCAGCGCATTTACAACCTCATGGAGGATGAGCGGCCACTGCCGCCGGGGTGAGGTGAGCAGCGGGGGGCCCAGGGCTGGGGCTCAACCGGCTCGACTGTCACCGCAACCTCGACGGTCCGTCGGGGAACGGGTGCATGCGTCGAGGTGACCGCTCGGAGATGACGGATTCCGGTCTGTTCCTGCGCAAGGTGAGGCGGTACACTTTCCCGACTTCCTCCGGACTTCCCATGCGCCACCTACCTCGTTCGTCTGCCATCACCCGCCTTGCGGCGTCCTCGGTCATCGTGGCAGCGCTCTTCGTTGGGGCATGCGGCGGCGGCGGAGACCAGAAGAATGACGGCGAAGGGGCGGGTCCCACGAATCCGCCGCCGGCAGGCACGGGGCGCTTTCTGCTTTCCGCGCTGGCCTCTGTGAGTGTGACGGCAGGCCAGTCTGCGACTGGCACCATTGTCATCACCCGACTGGATGGCTTTACGGGAGCGGTGACGTTGACGGTCCCGTCCACTCCCACGGGGATCACGGCGAGTGTGACGGGGTCTCCCACTACCACGAACGGGGCATCGGTGACGGTTGGCGTCACCTCCACCGTGGCGGCCGGGAGTTATCCAATCACCGTGAAGGGCAGTGCCGCGGGACTCTCCGACCAGACCGCCACCCTCATGGTGACGGTGACCGCCGCCCAACCTGCGGCCTTCTCTTTGCGTGTGGATCCAGTGGAGTTCGAGTTGCCGGC
>CAZPJX010000149.1:0-6371 GCA_964586985.1 uncultured Gemmatimonas sp.
ACCTCGCTGCGCTGGAATACCGGGCAATTCAATCGCCCACCGTTGCAGGTCCGCGCCGAGCTCTCGCTCGTCAGCGAGTGGCTGAGCCGATTCCCCACCGGCGAGTTCGGGATCAATGCACGTATTTCGTATGATCTGCGGAACCCCACACCGTTCTTCTATGGGGTGCGAAACGGAGAGCTCGATATCCGTACCACGGAACGGGCGCAGGTGGTGAATGCCAGTCTCGAAATCCGCATTCAGCGTGGCACGCTGTTCTACCAGTATCGCAACCTCTCCGGCGGTCAATACGAGCAGATTCGAGGAATCACCATGCCGCCCGCCGTGCAGTTGTACGGGATGCGATGGGAGTTCTGGAACTGAGCTCGAACAGGCAGATGTCGGCGTTTTTTCCCAGGCCGGGGCCCCGCGGCAATTGACCTGCACTCCTGCGTGCATTTCATTGCCGACACGATGAACTCGCCGATGGGAACATGATCCGATCCATGACCGGCTTTGGCCAGGCAGAAGGCCCGGTAGGTCCCCTGCGCGTACTGGTGGACGTACGGACGGTGAACCATCGGTTCTTCTCCCCGAGCATCAAGCTGCCTGGCAGCCTGGCTCGGTGGGAATCCGAGGTGCGCGAGGCTCTGCGGCAGAAGGTAAGCCGCGGCCATGTGACGCTCACCATACGCACCGAGCGGCATGCTGAGGCCACCATCGGCATCGATGCGGCGCGTTTTGCCGCAGCAGCGCGGCAGCTCCAGATGCTGGCGGAGCAGCACGGCCTTGCTGGCGGCGTGGATGTCGCGACCGTGCTGCGCATGCCTGACGTGCTCTCCTCGCCAAAGGAGGACGACGAGGCAGGATCGGTGTCGGAACTGGTATCGGTGGTCTCACAGGCGCTGGCAGCGCTCGACCGGTCCCGGGCTGAGGAAGGTGCCCGGTTGGCAGACATCCTGTTGCAGCGCCTCAATCTCATCGACGCGTCGCTGGCTCGAATTTCGGCGCGGGCACCAGAGCGAATCGTGGCACATCGGGATCGTCTCCGAGCCGCGGTGAAGGAGCTGGCAGACGGGGTCGCGGTGGATGAGGCCCGGTTGGCACAGGAGATCGCCATCCTGGCGGATCGCATGGATGTGGCGGAGGAACTGGACCGATTCTCGGCACACATCGCGGCCTTCCGGGCGACCCTCGCGGATGCGGGGGGAGAGCCGGTGGGCAAGCGACTGGGTTTTCTCCTCCAGGAGATGCTTCGGGAAGCCAATACCACGGGTAGCAAGGCAGCCGATGCGGCGATCCTGCACGAAGTGGTGGCGTTGAAGGAGGAGCTGGAGCGTGTCCGGGAACAGGTCGAGAACCTCGAGTGAGCGCATTTCCGGTCATCCTGTCCGCTCCTTCGGGTGCTGGAAAGACGACAATCGCTCGCCTCTTGCTGGAGCGGCGCACGGATTTGGGTTATTCTGTTAGTTGTACGACGAGGGCGCCCCGCGAAGGTGAGGTGGATGGGCGTGATTACCGGTTTCTGAGCTCCGAGGCGTTCCTGGCCGCGCGTGATGCCGGCGAGTTCGCTGAGTGGGCTCAGGTGCACGGTAATTACTATGGAACGCTTCGGTCCGAGGTTGAGAGGGTTATCGCCACGGGCCGTCATGTTCTCATGGACATCGACGTGCAGGGGGCGGAGCAGTTCCATGCTGCGTTTCCCGAAACGGTGCTGGTTTTCGTGTTGCCACCCTCCGGCGAGGTCCTCAAGACTCGCCTGATGGCCAGGCAAAGCGAGAGCCGCGAACGGTTACTCGTTCGTCTCAGGAACGCGCGTGCCGAGCTGGCAGAGGTTGATCGGTATCATTATGTGGTGGTCAACGACGAGCTCGATCGGGCGGTAAACCAGGTGAGTGCCATCATCGAAGCGGAAGGACTGCGCCGTGGCCGCGTTCAGGCGGTTGCAATGCAGGTCGAGGCGCTCATTGCGCAGCTCGAACAGGAAATTCACGTTTTCAGCAGGGGCGATTGACGCATGCAGGTGTTCACACCAAAGGACGTTACGAGGCACGCCTCCAACAAGTACCTGAGCGTACTCATCGCCGCGAAGTTCGCGCGGGTGCTCAACGAGTTTCCACGCGATCGTTCCTTGCATGAGAAGAAGCTCACCACGCGGGCGCTCGAGGAGCTCTCCCAAGGGGACATCGAGTACAAGGTGGTGCCACGCCAGCGCTCGGCCTGAGTCGTCGCCAAAGCAATCAGGGGCGTCGGGTCGCAATCCTGAGGGATTCGGCCCGGCGCCTTTTCCACCTCCGCGTGTTCCTCAGCCCGTTCCGGTCTCCGGGTTGTCTTCCTCCCCCCGTTGGGTCAGCCGTCATCGTCTTTGATCATCTGAGGGTACGGAAGGGACATGGATAGCCGAGACAGACTGCGGCGGTACCTCGAGCAACGGCGGGAGCTCGGCGAATCCGAGTACGTCCTCGACAGCCTCAGCGTCGAGGCGGTGATGCGGCTTGTGGATGCGAAGCCCGGCGCCACCAAACGCGGTGCCAAGCCCGCGCTGCAAAGCGAAGGTATCGGGCGCGGGAGCGCCGTCAGCTCAGATGAATCGCTGTCAGCTCCGCCATCCGAAGGGCCAGCGATGCCCATGACACCACCCGCTCTTCCTCCCACGCGGTTCGATGAGGCGACGAGCACCGACTGGCGCGCGGCGCTTGGTGGGCCTGGCCCGTCTACCCAGCGGAGCAATCGCAACCCGGCCGAGAGCCCCGAGGCAGCCCGGCTGGGAGTGGTGCCAGGCGCTTCCGGTGGAGTTGGGCCTGAGTCTGCCGGTGCTGATGCAGGTGGGGCGAGCGCCGTGCCGAGCCAGCCCACGCCGCTTGCGCCCTGGTTGGCGGCCTTTGGACTCCCTGATGGACTGGAGGTCGGTGCGGCGTCATCCAAAGGTTCGGACCCGGAGATCAGCGGTCTCCCGTCACTCGACGCGATTGCCCGCCACGTGGCCGCTTGTCAGCGCTGCACCTTGTGTCATTCCGCGAAGAATCCCGTGCCGGGTGAAGGAAACCCCAACGCGAGTCTGCTCTGTGTTGGAGAGGCGCCTGGTGCAGACGAGGATGCTCAGGGACGCCCATTCGTGGGTGAGGCAGGGCAACTGCTGACCAAGATTCTGGGCGCAATCCAGCTCACGCGGGAATCGGTCTGGATCTGCAACGTGCTCAAGCACCGTCCGCCCGGAAACCGTGATCCACGGCCCGAGGAAGTATTGTCCTGCCAGCCGTATCTGCAGCGACAGATCGAACTCGTACGCCCCAGGGTCATTCTCGCGTTGGGGCGATTCGCGGCCCAGACCCTGCTGCAGACCACGGCCTCGGTCGGTGCGTTGCGTGGCAGGATACATCGTTACGACGGCATCCCCGTGATTGTCACCTACCATCCTTCGGCGTTGTTGCGCAATGAATCCTGGAAGCGGCCGACATGGGAAGACGTGAAGCTCGCACGTCGCATCCTGGATGCGGCGCTCGCCGGAGAGTCGCACTGACATGACCAGTCTGGTCCAGAACCAGGTCGCCCCCGCGCCCGTCTCGCGCGATCCCTACAAGGAACGTCGTCCTCCCTGGTCGGAAGAGGCCGAGCAGGCCGTGTTGGGTGCCATGCTCCTCGACGCAAACGCCATCATGAGCGCGGATGAGCACGTCGACGACACCATGTTCTACCGTGAGGGGCATCGACGTCTCTATCGTGCGATGTTTGCCATCACCGACCGGGGCGACGTCGTCGACCCCCTCACGCTCGCGGACGAACTGGAGCGACGCGGTGAGCTCGAACACGCGGGGGGTCGCGAGTACCTGGCCTTCCTGCTGGACGCGGTGCCCACCGTAGCCAACGTCGAGTATCACGCGCGAATCGTGAAGGAAAAGGCGCTGTTGCGCCGACTTATTGAAGTGAGTACGGAAGTGGTGCAGGAGGCCTTCGAAGGACGGCTGACGGCCACAGATCTCCTCGATAGCGCCGAGTCACGCATCTTCGCATTGGGCCAGAGCCGCGAACGGAGTGGATTCGCGCGCATCAAGGAATTGCTGTGGCCGGCCATGGAGCGACTTGAGGTACTCGCCCAGCGTGATCAGGCCATTACCGGGGTTCCCACGGGTTTTGTCGAGCTCGATCATATGACGTCGGGTTTTCAATCCGCCGACCTGATCATCGTGGCGGCCCGTCCGTCCATGGGAAAGACCGCGTTCACGCTGAACATTGCGCAGCACGCAGCCATCACGGCCAAGATTCCCGTGGCCTTCTTCTCGCTTGAGATGAGCAAGGAGTCGCTGGTACAACGCATGCTCGCCTCGGAAGCGCTCATTGATGCCCAGGCGTTGCGTAAAGGCGGTCGGGCGCTCGATGAATCGATGCCGCGTTTGGCGAAGGCGGCGGGTATTCTGAGCAATGCTCCCATCTTCATCGACGATACACCTGGCATCACCCTCCTCGAGATGCGCGCCAAGGCGCGACGCCTCAAGTCGGAGCATGACCTGGGGCTCATCATCGTGGACTACCTCCAACTGATGACGGGTCCGGCGGGTGTGGAAAATCGCCAACAGGAAGTCTCCCAGATTTCCCGCGGACTCAAAGCGCTCGCCAAGGAGCTGGGCGTGCCTGTTGTCGCGCTCTCTCAGCTCTCTCGTGCTCCCGAGCAGCGCACCGGTGAGGACAAGGGTCGTCCGCAGTTGTCCGATCTCCGCGAATCGGGGGCGATCGAGCAGGATGCCGACGTGATCATGTTCATCTTCCGCCAGGAAGTGTATGCGGAACGCGATGAGAATGGTCGATTGAAGGATCCCTCGCTCGAAGGACGCGCCGAAATCATCATCGGCAAGCAACGGAACGGACCCATCGGGAACGCACGCCTGTTCTTCCACAAGCAATACACGCGCTTCGACAACTTCTCTCCGCGGCAGGCGCCATCGGATCTGCCTTACGATGGCGGTGGCGGTAGCCTTGGCGGCGGGTACGGCGGTGGCCACAGCGGACCGAAGCTCGTGCGCGGTCCTGACGATTTCAACGGAACTCCGTTCTGATGGCGAAGCTGCGCACGGTCTACCGGTGTACGGAGTGCGGCGCCGAGGCCCCAAAATGGGCAGGGCGATGCGAGAGTTGCAGTGCGTGGAACACGTTGGCCGAGGAGATCGTCACGCCGGTCATCACGAGCAGGAGAACCACCGCGAGATCTGCGGCGGGCACGGTGGCACGTACGGTTGCGCTGGGGGCGGTCACCGCCGCGGATACGCCACGGTGGCGCACCGGGCTCGATGAGTTCGATTTCGTTCTCGGAGGCGGTATCGTTCCGGGGAGCATGGTGCTCGTGGGCGGTGAGCCTGGCATCGGGAAGAGCACCCTGCTGTTGCAGGTGGCCTCGCGGCTCGAGGCCGCAGGGCACGCCACGTTGTATGTCTCCGGCGAAGAAAGCGCATTGCAGGTGAGACTCCGCGCCGAACGCCTGGCTGAAGACGCCAGTACCGTCAGTCTGCTCACCGAAACCTCACTCGAAACGATTCTCGCAACAGCAGCGCTGCCGATCGGCGAAGGCCGGCCCGTCCGCGCGCTCATCGTGGATTCGATCCAGACGGTTCACACCGAGCTCCTGGAAGGCGCCCCCGGCAATGTAGGGCAGGTGCGTGAGTGTGCGGCACGACTGATGCGCTTCGCCAAGGATACCGGGACGACGGTGTTCGTCATCGGCCATGTGACGAAGGGGGGTGGCATCGCGGGCCCCAAGACGCTCGAGCACATTGTCGATACCGTGCTCTATTTCGAGGGTGATGGCACGCTCGATCACCGGGTGCTGCGGGCCACCAAGAACCGCTTCGGCAGCGTCGACGAGATCGGCGTCTTCCGTATGGTCGAGAGCGGCCTTATTCCCGTGGACAATCCCTCAGCGCTCTTTCTCGGCGATCGTCGCGAGGTCGCCAGTGGCAGTGCCGTGTGTGCCCTGATGGAAGGCACACGGCCGCTGCTGGTCGAGGTGCAGGCGCTCGCGACCCGGGCCGGTTTCGGAACACCGCAGCGTGTGGCCAGTGGCATCGATGCACGACGCCTGGCCTTGCTGCTCGCCGTACTCGACAAGCGTGGCGGATTTCCCTGCGCTCAACTCGACGTGTTCTGCAACGTGGTGGGAGGCATGCGGGCGCAGGAGCCCAGCGTCGATCTCGCGGTGGTGACCGCATTGGCATCAAGTGTGGTGGATCGCCCCTTGCCCTCACACGCGGTGTTCCTTGGGGAACTCGGCCTGGGCGGAGAAGTGCGACCGGTGTCGCAGGCCGAACGCCGTCTGGCTGAGGCGGCCAAGCTGGGCATGACCACCGCCTTTCTCTCGGATCGTGCCATACCGAGGCGCATTCCTGGGGAGATCCGGGTGATTG
>CAZPJX010000150.1:0-6356 GCA_964586985.1 uncultured Gemmatimonas sp.
TCACGCCACCAACTGCATCGCGTGCCGGGTACCCTGGTCCAATAGCAGATCAGCGACCAGTTCGGGCTTGTGGAACAGGAACCCCTGCCCAATGCGAATCCTGGAGTGCTGCTGCAGGTATTCCTGTTCCGCAGATGCCTCGATTCCCTCGGCGATGACCGAGACACCGAGTGCTGAGCTCAAGGATTCAATCGCCCGAAGAATGATCTGGCTGCGCGGCCGCACATGGATATCGCTGATGAGAGAGCGATCGACCTTGATTTCATCGGCCGTGATATCCGCCAGCACCGCCAGTGACGAGTAGCCCATCCCAAAGTCGTCGATGGATACTCCGATGCCCACCTCCTTGAGCAGCGGCAGCACCTTGGACTGGAACGGCCCGGTCGCCACCAGAGCTTCTTCGGTAAACTCCAGCATGAAATTGTCTGGGCAACCGGTCGCGACAATGCGCTGAATGACATTCTGCATGAACGGCAGGCGCGCGGTCTGGCCTGGCGCAAGGTTGAGACTGTATGTGATGTCATCGCCAAAGCGCGCCGAGAGATCGGGCACGGCTTGCATAAGCCCGTCCAACACCATGCTGGTGATCTCGTCAAGCAGGCCCAGCTCAGCCGCGATCGGCACAAAGAGACCCGGTGGGTGTGAAACACCATGACTCTCCGTCCAGCGGGCAAGCGCCTCGAAGCCCACCACTCGTCGATCGTGAATATCGACCTTCTGCTGCAGCGCACAACGGATTTGCCGTTCGTCGATCGCCCGACGGAGTCGATACTCAAGTGAGAGTCGCTCCTTGGCCTCCAGCCCCATTTTCTGGCTGAAGTAGCTGATACTGCCCTTGCTTGCGCTCTTGGCCCGGTACATCGCCGTGTCGGCGTGGTGCCGGAGCGTGTCGTAGTCAGTCCCGTGCATCGGATGGAAGGCCACCCCGATCGACCCAGAGGTCCGCACATCGATCCCCTCGATACAGAACGGCAACTGCAACTGCTCGCGGACACGCTCAATGATAGCGGCGGTTTCGCTTCGTTGCTGAATGGGATCGAGCAGGATCACGAATTCATCACCACTGATGCGCCCCAGCACATCAGTGCGCCGCAACTGCCTCGCGATGCGCTCCGCAACGCCCTTGAGCAACGCGTCACCTGCGGCATGCCCATACAGGTCATTCACCTGTTTGAAATTATCGAGATCGATGAAGGCCAATGCGAGCTTTTCGCCGGGTCGCTTTCGCGCCACCGCCTGATCCACCAGGTCACGGACATGGGAGCGGTTTGGTAATCCCGTCAGCTGATCGTGGTTGGCACGAAAGGTCAGCGCTTCCCTGCTGGCCTCGAGTTGCTCGGTGAGATGCTTCAGTCGATGACTCTCAGCCTCCGTCTGACTTGCCCGTTTGGCGGCGAGCGCGTGGGACGCCAACACGGAGAACTTCCGCGCGAGCGCCACGTGTGCCCGGTCAAAACCCCTTCGTCCGGCTTGCCTCAGAATCATGAGCAGCCCCCGCCGTCCACGCACTCCGAGGGGGAGATACAGCGTTGACTGCGCTGGCGAGAGCCCTCCGACGCGCCCTTCCGGCCATTGCTCCCACCTGGCGCCTTCGACCGTTGTGATCACCCGTCCCGACAACACCTTGCTGAAGGTACGCCCGCCGCGCCAACGCGAGTCCAGCAGCCCATCCACATTGGCCGCCACGCACAGGAGGGAATCGCTCGCGGCGTTATCCTCGACAAGCACGATGGCGTGAGACGCCTCGAAGACCGCAAGGAGCGCGGTGAATACATCCGTAAAGGGGTCGGAGTCCCCGGACACACACAGCACGGCATCGAGGGCCTGCAGCAGGAGTGTGGCGTGAGTGTTCTCCGTGCGCAGTACGTCGATCTCCCGACGCATGGCGACAATGGTTTCCCGTAGCTCTTCGGACCCTTCCATCGCTTCGCGCTCCCTACTGACCGAACACGACGGCGGAGATCATGAGATTGCCATGCACATTCCGATCGAGCAGCACCCCCTGCTCCCCAAAGGTGAAGCATCCCACGAACGGTGTACCATCGAGGCTCTTCGATACGGTCGACGCGACCTGGGGCATGTCCTCGCCAACGGCCAGCATGCAGCCGGCGCAGTACACAATCAGGCCGCCGGCCAGGCTGGTTCCGTCACCCAGGGTACGCGTTGCCGCAGTTGCCACGCGCCCAGCACGTTCCACAAGGCGCTCCCGATCTCCCCGCATGCCGAAAACTCGCGTGCCCTCCTCGACAGCAGCGAAGGTGGCGAGTGCTCCATCGGTCATTACCTGAGCGGGATGAACCAATAGGTAGTGCGTCAGCTCGTCGGTGCGGCCAACGTCAACCCCCAGGGGATGCATCGTGGTGTCGGCCAGGATGCTGCCGCCCGATTCCACCTGCTCCGAAAGAGTCCCCCCAAGCCAGCGGTTGTACACCACGGCCGCAGACTCCCCGTCAATTGCGACGATATGGCGGCTGCGCTCTGTGGCAACGGTATCCGGGGATTCGCTGGGCGCAGCGCCTACGCGGGTGACGATGCCGCTCACCCCCGTCGGCTCGTAACCGCCCTGGAAGGCGTACCCGATCCCCCCGGAGGAGAACAACACGCCCACCACCACACCCTTCTCCAACGGTCCGTCGGGCCCAAGCTGCCGCCAAGCCCCCTGCACGGTGTTGTCAGCAGAACTTCCACCGATGATCGGGCATCGGTCTCCAACGACCCGCCGAAGACCTTCAATGACGGCCTCCTCATCACCGGGAGCCTGATAGACCCACACCAGTTCCGGGAGCTCTCCGGGACAGCCCGCATTGTCCAGGGCGATATGGATGGCGCGTTCGGCGCAGGTGGCGATGTCCCCCTCCAGACGCACGGCGGCCGTGCCGTAATCGCCATCGGGATCATCGAGAACGAGGAGCCCAATGGACCCACGACCTCCCAACCCGGCTTCACTCATGGCACCGCCGCACGATGTCCCCCCCAGGAGTGCGGCGAATGGAAATCGGCTTTTCAGAAAGGCATGGAGCTGCTGATCGTCATGGTCGGCGTCGTAGAACGCACAAACGAGACTTGCCTGGGGTTGCGCCTGATCGATGGCTCTGGCGAGCAACGCGATCGCCGTGGCCGTACACTCGTTCGCTTCGACGAATGACTGGAGCGATACCATGAGGTTCACAAGGGGGCAATAGCGGCGGCCAATCATCGGTGACTGACGATGCCGCAGATACTCACAGGACGAAGGGGGCCTCTGCAGGTAACCCCTCGGGATGCTTCCCAGCACTGACTGGCGGAACCCCGCGCAAGAGGTGGATCTTGGCATTGTGCCCCAAGCCGCCAGCCCCGATCCGTCCTCGCTTACCGACCTGCTGCGCGCAGCCCAGGGCGGCGACACCCAGGCGCAGGATGCTGCCGCCAATCTGGTCTATCGCGAACTGCATCGGCTGGCCGAGGCCTGTCTTGGACGTGAACGCGACGATCACACCTTGCAACCCACCGTGCTGGTCAGCGAGGCCTACATGCGCTTGCTGGGCCACGAATCCCCCTGGGAGAATCGGGCGCAGTTCTTCGGGATCGCCGGGCGCACCATGCGCCGCATTCTCGTCGATCATGCGCGTCGACGCATGGCCGATCGACGCGACGCCAGACTCACGGTTCCATTGAACGATACGGTGATCGCTCCGTCGGGCGCCCTCGAAGTGCTCGAGGTGCATGATGCCCTCGAGCGCCTTGAGCAGCTCGACGCACGTCAGGCGCAGATTGTGGAACTCAAGTTCTTCGTTGGCCTCTCGCTGAAGGAGATCGCCGAGACGCTCTCGATTTCACCCGCAACGGTCAGCCGCGAATGGGCGCTCGCCCGCCGTTGGCTGCACTGGTATACGACGCAGGAATGATGGCGGCCACCGTGAGGGGATCTCCACGGTTCCTGCGCCTTACCGGAATGGGCGGCCCGTGCTGGACCGCTCATCGCACGCCCTCCTCGCCAACTGCCATTCGCCACGACTCATGCACCGCGATCTGACGCCGGACGACTGGGCACGACTCAAGGGGCTCTGGGACGAGTACGAAGCCGGCACAGTCGTTGAACGTGAGGCATTGCTGGCCCGGGGAGCCGAGCCAGACCACGTGCAGGAAGCCCTTGTCGCTCTGGTCACTGTAGACGAGCGCGACCTGGCCGCCATTGATCGCTCGGCTGCGGACCTGCTGGGAGTCTCGCCGAGCCCGTCCGAAGACGAGCATGAGCGCGCCTCCGCCGCCATGCTCGGGCGCAGACTTGGACCGTATCGGATCGTGCGCCTCATCGGCCGCGGAGGGATGGGCGCCGTCTACGAAGCCGAACGGGCAGATCATTCGTATCAGCAGCGGGTGGCGATCAAGACGCTGTGGCGGGGCGCCGACAGCGCGGTGCTGTTGCAACGCTTCCGTTCCGAGCGACAGATCCTGGCTGGCCTTCACCACCCCAACATTGCCCCCCTGCTCGATGGCGGATCCACGGAGGAGGGTACGCCATGGCTTGCCCTCGAGTATGTAGAAGGGACTCCAGTCGATCAGTGGTGCGATGCGCGCCAACTCGGCATCATCGAACGACTCGATCTCTTTCGACAGATCTGCGCCGCCGTACAGTACGCGCATCAGCACCTTGTGGTACACCGCGATCTCAAGCCGACGAATGTGCTGGTGACATCGGACGGCGTCGTGAAGCTGCTGGATTTCGGTGTGGCGAAACTGCTGTCCCCGATGGACGTGGACGGGACGCTCACGAGTGCCGGTCTGTCACCGTTCACGGCAGCGTGGGCGGCACCGGAGCAGCTGGAAGATGGGCCGGTTTCCACCGCCGCTGACGTGTATTCGCTCGGCGCAGTCCTCACGCTGCTCCTCGCCGGCGCTCCCCCGCGACAAGTCGATGGCCGCCTCTCGATCGCGCGCCTGCGCGATGCAGTGGCAACACCGCCTCGTGCCCCCAGCACACTGGCCGCACAGGGAGCAGACGCCGTGGCCACTGTCCGAGGTTTCACGTCGCCATCGCGTCTCTCGGACGCTCTTCGCGGCGAACTTGATGCCATCGCTGGCATGGCCCTGCGCAGTGATCCGAATCGACGGTATGCGAGTGTGGAAGCCCTGAGCGAGGACGTACATCGGTACCTGCGGCGGGACCGGGTGCTCGCCCGTCCCGACAGCGCTGTCTATCGGCTGTGGACTGTCGTACGACGCCGGCCCGCCGCGAGCATTGCGTTCGCCGCATTCATTCTCTCGATCCTCGGTGGCGGCGGTATCGCATGGCGACAGGCGATGATTGCCCGTGCGGAGGCGCAACGTGCGGAACGGGTCACCACATTTCTGTCGGGGCTCGTGATGGGCTCGAATGCCACATCCTATGACCCATTGATCCGCCTCGGCCACGGCGGAACGGTGGCCCAGCTCCTCGATAGCGCGCTCGTGCGGGTCCCGCGGGAGTTTGCCGATGATGCGCGGATCCGCGGTCGGCTGTACGGAGCGATTGGTGCCAACCTCGCATCGCAGGGCCGCCTCGACACCGCACTCCCGGTGCTCGATTCTGCTCGCCGGCTCATTGCAGAGGGATACGGAACGCAGAGCGTTGAACATGCGCGGGCCACTCTTGAATGGGCGGCGTTGCGCCTGGATACCCAAGGCATTCCAGCATCCCGGGCGTCCATCGCCGAGGTCACGCGGGTCGCGGCCGCGCATCCGGAGGATATGGAACTGCGCCAGCGTCTCAATCTGGTGCTCTCATCAGAGGCACTCCTGCTTGGCCAAGTGCATACTTCCGATTCGCTGGCGTCAGCGGTGCTCCAGACCATGGCACCACGTGATCGCGGTGTGCTTGCCCTGCGCGCCGAACTGCTGCGCATGGCAGCATCGACATGGATTGACCGCGACCCCAGACTGTATCTCAAGCGTGCCCGCGCGGCGAGTGCATTGGCTGACTCCATTGGCCTCGATGGAAGCGCAGAACAGTTACGGGCGCTCAGTGCGGAGTTCGATGCGCTGGTGGTACTGGGGCGCCGCGACGCTGCCGCAGAGGTGTTGCAGCGTATTCGAACGGCAAGTGCCGACATGAGCCTGGGCGGCCGTAGCGGTCAGCTCACCATGCTCCTTCAACAGGCAGTACTGGCAAACCTGGATGGCGACACAGCCTTGAGGCATGTCGCCGCCAGCGCGGCTGTCCGGATTCTGGACGCAGGAAGTGTTGCCGCGCTCGCGACCAGATTGCGTACCTACGGAACGGCCCTCGACGATGCCTCGGCAGATCGGGATTCCGGCGCGGCTGTGGCAATCACCCGGCGTGGCATCCGTGACCTGCTCCCCTCGGAATCACCCATGGTGCTGGGATTGGCGCATTGGTA
>CAZPJX010000151.1:0-6344 GCA_964586985.1 uncultured Gemmatimonas sp.
GCGTGAAGTGGTGGAAGGAGCCCTCGAGGCCGGCGTCGAATGGCTGTCACTCTTTGCGTTTTCGCAGGAAAACTGGCAGCGGCCGGAGAACGAGGTTTCGGCGCTGATGTCGCTGCTCGAGGAGTACATCGCACGGGAAGCGGCCGAACTGGCACAGCAGGGCGTGCGGGTTTTCGTCCATGGGGATCTGTCGCGCCTGAGCCCGGCCGCGGCGAATGCCGTGCGCCGGGTCATGGAGGAAACGGCGTCCGGTACAAGGCTGGGGCTTAACCTCTTCATCTCCTACGGCGGTCGAGCCGAGTTGGTGCGGGCCGCGCGCCTGCTCGCTGCGGATGTCCTGGCGGGGCGACTCGCTCCGGAGGCCATCGACGAGCGGGAGATCAGTGCCCGCCTGTATACCGCCGGGTGCCCCGATCCTGATCTGATCATCAGAACGTCGGGGGAGCAGCGCCTGTCCAACTTTCTGTTGTGGCAGGTGGCATACGCGGAACTGTACATCTCGAGCGTCTTCTGGCCGGACTTCAATCGGGATGCGTTGTACGAAGCGATCGCCGATTTCCAGCGACGGGATCGACGCTTCGGCCGGGTGCGGGCGTGAACGAGCTCGCGCGCCGGGTGATGGTTGCGCTTGTCGGAGCGCCGGTTGCCCTAGGTGTTGTCTATTTCGGGGATGCGGCACTCACCACACTGCTGGGCGTGATGGCCGCCATCGGGGCCTGGGAGTACTACCGCCTGGCGCAGGCCGCGGGTGCCGCACCGATGGCTCCGCTTGGCGTGGTGTTGTCCGCACTCATTCCCGTCGGCGTCCACGCCCACTTTCTCGGCGTAGTCTCCCTACCTATCGCCCTCGTTCCCCTCGTGACCGTCGCGACACTGGGCGCGAGCATCTGGGTGCGGGGGGTGGGGGGACATCCGTTGGCGTCGACCGCCAGCACGATCTTCGGTGCCGTCTATACCGGCGGGACGCTGAGTTTTGCGTATGCGCTGCGCTATCACCACTACGCGGTCGGCGACACCGCCGGCGCGTTGATGGTGATTCTGCCACTTGTCCTGACCTGGGCCAGTGATATTGGGGCCTACTTCTCTGGCCGAGCCATCGGCGGGCGCAAACTCATGCCATCGGTCAGCCCCGGCAAGACGATCGCAGGCGCCATCGGTGCGGTGATTGCCACGGTCGCCACGGCCTACGCGCTCGTGCACCTGCTCCTCATGCCCTATGCGCAACTGACATTCACCACGTTGGGGCTGCTGGTATTCGCCGTACTGGTCAGCGTCTCTGCGCAGATTGGCGACCTGGCCGAATCGCTGCTCAAGCGTGAGGCGGGTGTGAAGGACAGCGGGACGCTCTTTCCGGGCCATGGCGGCGTGCTGGACCGTCTCGACTCCCTGTTCTTCGAGTTGCCGACGGCGTATGTCCTCTACGATCTCTTCCTGATCCCTGCGCTCGGCGGGCGATGACCACCGATGCTTCGGCATCGCGGATCACCCCTCAGGCAGGAAGCTCTGGGCATGATCCGTTGGGACACCACCAGTCTGATCGGCCTGTGCCCGTTTCAGATCTAGTGGGTGTGGCGCTCCTCGGGTCGACCGGATCCATTGGTACCAGCGCACTTCGCGTACTCGAGCGCCAACACCATCGCTTCGTTCCCGTCGCACTCACCGCACATGGGAACCTTGAAATGTTGTCGCGGCAGGTCGCGCGCTGGACTCCCGATTACGTCGGTCTTGTCGCACCGCGAGCCACTCTGCCGGAGGGCTGGGGATCGGGTGCCGACTGCCTCATTGAAGCGGCGACGCACCCCAATGCTGAGATCGTTATCAATGCCGTGGTCGGCGCGGCCGGTCTCCCTGCTACGCTCGCCGCCCTGCAGGCTGGCAAACGGGTGGCCTTGGCCAACAAGGAGACGCTGGTCGTAGCCGGTGACCTCGTCACCGAGGTGGCCAGACGGCACGGGGGGACTCTCGTACCTGTTGACAGCGAACATTCGGCGATCCTGCAGTGTCTGGCAGGCCATGACGTGTCCGAGGTCAGGCGCCTTGTCCTCACCGCATCAGGTGGTCCATTCCGCACCTGGCCGTCCGGTGATATCGCGCAGGCCACTGTGCGGGACGCGCTTCGTCACCCGACGTGGACCATGGGCAGCAAGATCACGGTGGACAGCGCAACCCTTGCCAACAAGGCACTCGAGGTGATCGAAGCCCACCACCTCTTCGGCGTGTCCTACGACCGCATCGACGTGGTGGTCCACCCGCAAAGTATCATCCACTCCTTTGTGGAGTTCGTCGACGGCAGTGTGCTGGCGCAGATGGGGGTCCCATCCATGGAATTGCCCATCCTCTACGCGCTGACATGGCCGGAACGGCTACCGGATACGGGCGTACCATCGTTTGATCCGGTGGCGGCTGGGGCTCTAACCTTCGAGGCTGTCCGGCACGAGGACTTTCCCATGTTCCGGCTCGGCATCGACGCAGGACGTCGGGGAGGAGCCGCACCGGCCGTGTACAATGCGTCCAACGAGGTGGCCGTGGCACATTTCCTTGGAGAGCGTCTCCCCTTTGCGGGGATTGCTGCCTGCGTTTCGGCGGTGATGGAGGCGCTGGGAACCATGCCGGGCAGTTCGCTCGACGAACTCCTGGCGGCAGACGCCTGCGCGCGTCGGGCGACTGATGCTGCGGTGGAGAATTACGTGAAGACCACACTGGGGTCCTGACAACGATGGCATCTTTTTCCGTCTATATCGCACCACTGCTGGTGTTCGGCCTGGTGGTCTTCGTACATGAGCTGGGGCACTTCATGGCCGCCAAGCTGACGGGGGTCTATGCCCCTGTCTTCTCACTTGGTTGGGGACGTCGCTTGTTCGGTTGGCGGCGAGGAGAGACGGACTATCGCGTCTCGATGTTCCCGCTTGGTGGGTATGTGCGGATGGCGTCCCGTGATGACGAGGCCTTGGCCGGTATCGAAGGCGCATCCAGCGAACGCGGGAACCTCGATGGGGCGGCACAGCGGCCTGCAGATGTACCGCCGACGCTGTGGGATCCCCAGGGGATGGCACCCTTCGGTCCCAAGCCGGTACCGGCCAACCGCTGGGTGGAAAGCAAGCGCACGACGGCACGCGTGTTCATTCTCTCGGCAGGTGTGCTGATGAACATCCTGCTCACGATCATGGTCTCGAGCGGGATCTACTACCGGTATGGCAACCAGTATCTCCCGGCAGTCATCGATTCGGTGGTCGTGGGAGCGCCAGCTGCTCAGGCTGGTCTAAAGGCCGGTGATCGCATCGTGGCGATCAATGGCGAGCCGGTCCGCAGTTGGGATCAGGTACTCGAGCGGGTCACGCCAGTCACCACCGGAACGGTGACCATCGATGTGCAGCGTGGCACGGAAGAGCTTCGCCGAGAACTCGCGCCGCAGGTGGCGGAGTCGCCGGATCCGGTGACCGGTGCGCCACGGAAGGTGGGACGCGTGGGTATTAAAGTACGGGATTCCGTGGTGCGGGAGCCGGTGGCACTCGGTACGGCACTGGTTTCCGGTACTCAGGTCACCTGGAAGATGGCGCGGGAAGTCGTTCAGGTCCTGGGCGGGCTCATCTCCGGAGAGGTCTCGGCCAAGAATCTCGGTGGACCCATTCAGATTGCGCGCACCTCGGTGCAGGCGGCGCGCAACGGGGCTGAGACCCTGTGGTCGCTGATCGCGTTCCTGAGTCTCAATATTGCCATCCTGAATCTCGTACCCATTCCGGTGCTCGATGGAGGACAGATCCTGATGGTACTGGCCGAGCGCATCAAGGGTCGGGAATTCAGCATGCGTACACGGGAAGCCGTGGCCCGTGTGGGTGTGCTCGCGGTGCTCGCACTGATCCTGCTCGTCACGTTCAACGACGTCCGATCGTTCTTCACGCGATGAGAGGTCTTAGCTGATGCGACGGCTCGGCCTGTACCTCGCATCGGCGTGCCTGCTTGTGTGTCTGCCCGCCTGTCGATCGGCCGCGCGGGGGAAGGAGGCAATACCACCCGCGCTCTCGCGCATTCCGCGTGATGTTCCCCGCTTTGAGATCGACAGCGTCACCGACAGTACGGCCATCTTTCGCGTACAGGAAGCGCGATGGCTGCGCAAAGGGCTCACCGGGTACGCCGTGGATCCGCGGCAGCACGATGCCCTCGTGGCGCGGGTGAGCATTGTGGCGGCGGATACCACCCGGGCCATTGCGCAGGTGACCTCTCAGGTGTCGCTGGTGCGGCGGGATCACGTCCTGCTGATCGTCGCACCCGCGCGTCCCTGGTGGCGCCGCCGTTCATTCTGGGTTGGTCTGGGGACTGGGGTTCTGCTGGGCAGCGGGGGAGCCCTGCTGGCGAAATAGGGTGCGTGAGGTTTCAGCAGTGCTCCAGACGCTTCGAGCCTACCGCAGCCTGGCGGAGTTCGCCGGTGGATCGGCCGTGCCGCAGCGGTGCAATGGCAGTGCCTCGCATGGCAAACGCAATGCAATCGCGAAGCAATCGCGTGAGGTCAGCGGGGCATCAGCTGCAGATGAGCGAGCGTGAGATATCGGCGGATTCGGAGGTCCGGATCACGTTGATCGTGTCCTGGAATGTGCTGCAGCGTGGAGCGGCGATCCGCAGCAGATAGCGTCCCAGGGGGAGGGACAGGGAGGCCGCGCTATCGGCGCGAAGTTCACGAGTCCGCCCGCCATCGAGCGGAATGAAGGAGACGCGCGCGTCACGAGGCTGGATGATATAGCGCACGGTGGCGCAGTCTCGCACGGGCATTTCCAGCACGACCAGCTGGCCAGCCGATAGGGTGCTCAGGACGGTGTCGAATACCGCGCTCTGGCAGGCTGACGACGCCTGGGGCAGGGCAGCGCGCAGCGTGATCGGGGCTGTTATTGGGCGGTCACCCGCCCAGGTCCCGACCCCCACCAACTCGTTATCGACAAAGATCTCGGCAACGCCAGGGGCGGAGAGCTCCAGATGGGCCACTTTACTCGCCGGACGCGGCGGACGGACCGCCTTTTGCGGGGCCGGGGCGTCCGGTGGCGGTACTGGAGCGGGAGACTGGCCGCCCACGGTGTCCGTCGGTGTCGAAACGACTGGTCCGGAGTCGGCAGGCGGCGACAGGATCGCTGGGGGAGCAGGGAATACCGTCGAGCGTGCATTCCACTGACGGACTCCCCAGACGCTGGCCAATCCGATCCCGGCCAGCGCCACCGCCACCCATCGCCACGGGCGCCTTCGGCCGGGATGGCGGAAAGCGTCCAGAGTGTAGGAGCCGAGGCGGCGTGCGGCAATTCCGGGTTCCGGAGCCGACGGAAGCGCGGCCAGGGCGTCCACCACCTGCAGGGCCGATCCGAATCGCTCGTCGGGGGATTTTGCGAGCAGACGGAGAATGACTTGTTCGAACTCGGTCGACAGCTCCGGCACCATGGTGCGCGGCGGCAGCGGGATGTCCTCGATGTGCTGACGAGCAACGGCGTACCAGTCGTCGCCCTCGAAGGGGACGCGCCCGGTCACCGCGCGATAGAGGGTCACTCCCAGCGCATAGAGATCGCTCCGGCCATCGAGTTCCTGACCGCGGGCCTGTTCGGGGCTGAAATAGTGCGGAGTACCGAGCACCTGGTTCGTGGCGCTCATGCTACTGCTGTCGGTGAGGGCGCGAGCGAGCCCGAAGTCGGCCACGACGGCTTCCCCATCGCCGTCAATGAGAATGTTGTCGGGCTTGATGTCCCGGTGGATGATCTGGCTGGCATGCGCCACGGTGAGGGCCGCCGCGATACCGATCCCGAGACGGACGGCCTCCGCCTCCGGGAGCCGCTCCACTAAAGCGAGGCGTCGTCCGAGCGTGACGGGATAGAGATCCATGGCCACGAAGGCCGTGCCATCGATCTGCCCGACGTCACGGACGGTGACGATGTTGGGGTGACGCAGACGCGCCGCCGTAGCGGCCTCGCGGCGGAAACGGCCCTCGGCGGTGTCCTGACCGGCGAACTCGGGGCGGAGGACCTTGAGGGCGACCGCGATTTCGAGGTCCTGATCGACGGCCTCATAGACCCAGGCGAAGGCACCCGTGCCCAGAAGGCGGGTGACTCGGTATTTGCCGATGGTACGTCCCAAATAGCGGTCGGGCACGCAGTGGTCCTTTACAGACGGGACGGTGTGGAGTAAGTTCCCATGCTACCTGCAATTGCGCGCAAAATACCTTGCGCACGACATGCGCGAGAACGGCTGAGAATACAACGACGATGGCGTTCGACAAGGCTACTACGATCGACAAATTCCGGGCCCACGAAGGGGACACCGGATCGACCCGCGTACAGATCGCGATCCTTACGGAGCGGATCAACTACCTGACG
>CAZPJX010000152.1:0-6077 GCA_964586985.1 uncultured Gemmatimonas sp.
ACACCGCAGGCAATGGAGGAGCGCCTTCGCTACGCCACTATTGCTCGAATCCCTGCTCATGTTGGTGTTCGGCGTGCTGGGCGCACGGCTTGCGCATATGCAGGGCCTTTTTGTGCCATTCACGGTCATGCTCCTGTGTTTCATGATGGGCCTGCAGAATGCCGTGATCACAAAGATCTCCAATGCGGTCATTCGCACCACGCACGTGACGGGCATGGTTACGGATCTTGGTATCGAACTGGGCCGACTGTTCTACGTGAACAGGGCTCGTGACGGGCATCCCCCCGTGCTGGCCGATCGACCGCGCATGTTTCTCCTGGCCAGTTTGCTGATCTGGTTCCTGATCGGTGGCGTCGTGGGGGCGATTGGTTTCCAGCGACTTGGCTACGCGACCACCATTCCGCTCGCACTGCTGCTGGGTGCCGTTGCGGCCGTGCCGGCCTTCGATGACCTCAGCGAGTCATGGATGACATCGCGGTGAGACCTCCGGTCGATGCGGGCCCGACCGTGTGAAGGCACTCGGGCAGGGGTACTGTCCCGGACACGTGAGTCCTCAGTTCTTTGGGGTCGGCGGCGGCGTGAATCGTTGTGATACATGCTCGTACGCGTGTGCGAGTGCCAGCAGTTTCGCATCGCTGCCGGGAAGCCCCACGAAGGAAAGATTGCCGGCAGGCATGCCGGTGGCGTCGTAGCCGGCGGGCACGGAAACTTCGGGTAACCCCAGCGTGTTGCCGTATCCCAGCGTCGTGCGCACCTCGGGCCACCGATCGGCGGCTTCCGGCGCGCTGAAGGGCATCGTGGGATACACCATGGCATCGAGCCGCTGTGCGGTCATCGCCGCGGCGAGCTGCGCAATGACGGTCTCACGAGAACGCCGGAACGAGCGCACGACGGGATCCTGTTCGTAGGGTTGTTCGATCAGCACGGCCATCTGCGCCCAATTGTCTGGCAGCACGTCATAGAACGCGCGATACGCCGCCAGGCCGCGCTTTACCTGCTCCCGTGCCTGCTCCACCGAACCGCTCTGGTGCGTGAAGTAGCGCAGCAGGGCGTTTGCGGTGGGCGCGGGTGCGTTGGCATTGGGTTCCACATCGCCGCGTGCCGTGGCAGCGGCGCGCATCTGTTGCTGCACGGAAGCACGGGTGACCGGAGCGTCGAATACCTCAACAATTGCACCGCCACGAGTGCAGTCGGCGATGGCGCGGTCGAAGACCGCAGTGGCATCGGGTTGCATCTGCGTGCGCGGGACATGGAACTCCACGAGCCCGAGCCGCGCACCCCGTAGCGCGTCATCACGCAGTGCAGACAGGGCACCGCGCTGCCAGGGATCGCGGAGCGCCAGTCCGTCTGACACCTCGGGACCAGCGATGGCATCGAGCATCAGCGCGGCATCGGCCACATGGCGTGCCAGCGGGCCGTGCGTGTCGAGCACGGGCCAGGTGGGAATGACGCCGGTGCGCGGCACGAGCCCGAAAGTGGGCTTCATGCCCACCACGCCAGTGAACTGCGCGGGAATGCGATTGGATCCGCCGTCGTCGGTGCCGAGCGCGGCGAACGCCATGCCGCAGGCCACGGACACGGCAGAGCCAGCACTCGATCCTCCTGGTGTTCGATGGCCTGCAGGATCGTAGGGATTGCGCACCTGCCCGCTCAGGGAGCTGGTCCCGTTGCCGCGATAGGCGAAGTCGTCGGCGACAGTCTTGCCCAGCAACACGGCGCCGGCCGCCCGCAGGCGCTGTACCTCGAGGGCATCGCGCGAGATGACATGGGGAAACAGCTGCGACCACACGAAGCTGGAGGCTGTGGTGGGCAGGCCCTTCATGTCGTAAATGGCCTTGGCAAAGAGTGGCACCCCATCGAGTGGCCCTCGGAGCGCGCGCTGGCGCAGTCGCGCATCTGACGCGCGGGCCTCTGCCAACGCCGTGTCGGCCAGGAGGTCAACGGCGTGCAGTGTTGGGTTCCACCGCTGGCAGCGATCGAGTGCCTGCGTGGTCAACTCGGCAGCGGAGAAGCTCCCGCGCGCGCGTCCGGCCTGGTATGCCAGAATGGAACCGCTCAGGGGATCGTCGGCGTCTCGAGTGATGCGCGAGGCATGCAGCCAGTCCACGCGATCGGCCTTCCGACCGTCGAGCCAGTGTAGGCCGATCAGGGTGGCCAGGTGGGCAAGGGATTCGCGCCGGGAGATCGGCATGGTGGCGGGCCATGAGGAGGCGGAGGCGTTGATATCGCTGACGTCATTAGCAGAACTCCCAGGGAAGCATTCGTAAAGCCCCGTTGCCGGGAGTATTCTTCCCCGGTGTCCCCCTGGGTGCTGTCGCTGACCACCTCATGCCGCGGTATCGCATGCGGTCGTTCGTTGCGCCGGCGCGGTACGTCCCCCTAGTCGAGAAGCTCATGTCCCGTGTGCGTTCGCTGCTCAGAATGGAGTCGGTTCCGTCGCAGCCTGACCTCGCCTTGCTGCTCCTGCGGGTGTGGCTTGGCCTTTCGCTCATGATGCTGCATGGCCGCCTCAAGATTGGGTGGCTGCAAGCAGATCAGGTGCAGTTCGCCGATCCGTTCGGTCTGGGCCCCACGGTGTCGCTCGCGCTGGCAATGGTCGCGGAAGTCGTCTGTGCGATGCTCGTCGTCGTGGGTTTTGCGACGCGCTGGGCCGCCCTCGCAGTTGCCTTCACGATGGTCACGGCATTCACTGTGGCGCATGGTGCGAAGCTTGTGGGTGAAGGCAATGGCGAGATGCCATTCATCTACCTCGCGGGGTTCCTGGCGATCCTGGTGGCAGGCCCTGGGCGTTACAGCGTGGATGCGAAGCTCGGGCAGTAAGGCTTCACCGTGAGCACCCCTCTCACAGGCGTACGTACGCCGGCCTACTTCTCCGATACGATCACGGCCTTCCGTCACGCGGACGTGCATACGGTTCTGGGACGATTGGCCGGCGCCACCGGGCAGACTGTGGAAGGCACGCAAACCGAGGCCTGGAAGGAACAGATCCGGCTACTCCAAGAAGCCCTCGCGGGTATTGATGGTTCGGTGTTTCTGGAATTTGATATCCCGCGTCTGGGAAGTCGTATCGATGGTGTCGTCGTGAGTCACTCGGCGATTATCCCCATCGAGTTCAAGGTGGGTGAACGCCGCTGCCTTCCAGCCGACTACAACCAGGCGTGGGATTACGCATTGGATCTGAAGAACTTCCATGAAGGAAGCAGATCGGCGTCGATTTTCCCGATTCTCTGTGCCACAGCCAGCACCGACCCGGATACGGAATGGAAGGAGGCCCACGCGGACGGAGTCTATCCGCCGATGCAGAGCAATGCCCATACGGTGGCCGAGGCCGTGCGCGGCGCACTCGCGCTTGCCAAGTCCAGTTCACCCAATCTGCCGCTCGATCCGGATACCTGGGCTCGCTCGTCCTACCAACCCAGTCCCACGATCATCGAAGCGGCGCGCGCCCTCTACGCTCGTCACTCGGTGGATGCCATTGCGAGGCACGACGCCGGTGCGCGCAATCTCCATGCAACGTCACATTGCGTGGAGGATATCATCGCGAGAGCGCAGGCCGATGGTCAGAAGGCGCTTGTCTTCGTGACTGGGGTTCCTGGAGCGGGGAAGACACTGGTTGGGTTGAATGTCGCGACGCAGCATCGCCGAGCAGATGATGTGCATGCGGTGTTTCTTTCGGGCAATGCACCGCTGGTGGCGGTGTTGCGCGCGGCGCTCGTGGACGATGAACACCAACGGCAGCTGGCTGTTGGAGCTGCAGACCGAAAAGGGGTCATCCTGCAGCGCGTGAAACCGTTCATCCAGAACGTTCACCATTTTCGCGACGAAGGTGTGCGCGATACCATACACGCACCCAGTGAACATGTGGCAGTGTTCGATGAGGCGCAGCGGGCATGGAGTCGTGAAAAAACATCGCGCTTCATGCAACAACGCAAAGGTCGTGCCGGGTTCAATCAGTCAGAACCCGAGTTCCTGCTGTCGTACATGGATCGCCATCGTGACTGGGCCGTCGTGATCTGCCTCGTGGGCGGTGGTCAGGAAATTCATGATGGCGAGGCCGGTATCGGTGCATGGCTTGATGCGGTGCGCGAGCGTCCGCATTGGCATGTGCATCTGTCTCCGGACCTTCGTGATAGTGAGTATGCGGCGGGTCGTGCACTGGAACGACTCAAATGTCACCCGCAGGTGGCGACCGATACGGCGCTGCATCTCGAAACCTCGATGCGTTCTTTCCGGTCCAATCAGGTCTCACAGTTCGTGAAGGCACTTCTGGATAACGATCTGGATTGTGCGCGGGCCTCTCTTGCATCGCTGATCGCGCGGTACCCCATTGTCATGACACGCGATCGGGCGCTCGCCAAACGCTGGGTGCGCCACCAGGCCCGAGGCACTGAACGTTTTGGGCTGGTGGCATCATCGCAGGCTTTGCGTCTGAAGGCCTATTGCATCGATGTGCGGGTCAATGTGGACCCGGTGAAGTATTTCCTGGCTGATGCATCGGACACCCGTTCATCATACTACCTGGAAGATGCCGCCACCGAATTTCAGACGCAGGGACTCGAACTCGACTGGACCTGCGTCAGCTGGGACGCTGATCTTCGGCGAACCGACGATGGGTGGTCGTATCACACCTTTCGGGGGAGCAAATGGGTGAACGTCAGGAAGGACGAACGACGCCGATACCTGTTGAATGCCTATCGTGTGCTGCTCACACGGGCTCGACAGGGCATGGTGCTCTTTGTTCCTCGCGGCCGAAAATCTGACCACACGATTCGGCCGTCCTTCTACGACGGGACCTATCGATACCTGCAGGAGATCGGCATCCCCGAGCTCTAACAGGGTGCTGAGAAAGCCAGCGTTTTTCACGCGAATCGGTGCGGTTGTCGAGCTGGTCGGTCGATTCGAGGCAATAACGGGCGGGATGTGAGGCCGCGCGGCCTCGGTTTGGCGGTTTCCACGCCGTATTCGGAGCACGTGAAGCTGCCTCCGGCCCAGGGGCAGGCCGGGAGAAGGCGTCTTAAGCGCACGAGGTTGTACGCCTCGCAGGCAATGGTCACGATCCAATCGACGCGTGCGGTGCCGCGGTGCTTCACTTTCCGTAGGCCGACGCCTGTCTTCAGCCAGCCGAACACCTCCTTGATCCTCTTGCGCGCACGATGACTGATCGTGTAGCCATCGTGCCGCGTGGTGCGCCCATCGATAGCGCTGCCCTTGGCCTTTTCCGCCTCATGCGACGTGAAGCCCGCGGCCCGCACGCCGTCGACGAAGTCCCGCGTGCCATACCTCTTCTCCGCGCCGACGGTCGGACGTTCCGTGACGCCCGAGAGGCCCTGCAACAGACACAGGGTATCCTCCGTTACGGCCCGCCCATGTGGACTGCTCACGACCGTATTGATCAGGAGTCCGTGCCGGTTGTCGACCAACGCGCCCGCATGATACGCGACCACCGACGCGGTGTTGAACGACTTGCGCGTCATCCGGGCGTCCGGATCCGTCACCGCCTGATGCATCGCGTCCGACCGCTTCTCCCCGTGAAAGTTCACGCCGTTATTGCCGGAATCGATGAAGCGATCCGAATTGTCGTCTTTCGGCCGTACGCTCTTCTGGCTCGCCCACGCCTCGAGCAGCGTGCCGTCGACGGAGAAGTGCTCGGCCGAGAGCAGGAGCGTCTGCTCCGCCGTCGCGATGGTGCGAGCGAGGAACCGGGCGAAGATATCGCCATAGAGCAGGCGCTGTCGATTCTTCGTGAACGTATTCGCGTGCCACGTCGACGAACCAGCGATACAGCAGATTGTACTCGAGCAGCTCCACGAACTGCCGCTCGCTGCGGATCGAGTACAGCGGCTGGAGCAGCAACGCTCGCAGCAGCTGCTCGAGCGGGATCGAGGGGCAGCTGGTCTGGCTGTAGGGCACCTCGAACTATGGCGAGAGGTCGTGCAGGATCGGATCGACCAGGCGGCGAACGGCTCACAGCGGGTGGTCGACCGGCACCCGATCCTCCAGCACCACCGTTGCAAACATCATCTCCTGCGCTCGCTCATCCCGTTTCGATCCACGCCTCTGCATGAGAGGCGACTGCA
>CAZPJX010000153.1:0-6063 GCA_964586985.1 uncultured Gemmatimonas sp.
GCGACCTGCGTGATATGGCGCAGGTCGCGGCGCCCATTGTGCTGATCAATGTCGGCATCCAGGCCATGGGTGTTGTCGATGCCATCATGGTCGGCGAGCTTGGCGGCGCTGCCATCGCTGCGGTTGCGCTGGGGAACTTCTATTTCTTCAACGTCAGTGTCTTTGGCATCGGCCTCCTCTTCGCGATAGATCCGGTAGTCGCGCAGGCACTTGGCGCCGGTGATACCGCGGCCGCAGCGCGTGGCGTTCAGCGTGGAATGTTGTTGGCTTTGGCTGTCACCGTGTTCGTGACCGCTGCACTGATGCCGGGAGAATGGCTCCTGACGTTGCTGCAGCAGCCGACCGAGGTGATCCGGGAGACCGCGGTGTACGCCCGGCGGCGAGCCCTTGGTGCGTTGCCGTTCTTTGTCTTCGCGGTCTTCAGGCAGACACTTCAGGCATTGGGACCGGTGCGTCCCATCATTATCGCGGCCCTGCTTGCGAACCTCGTCAATGCCGCGGCGAACTGGGCGCTCATATTTGGCAATCTCGGGTTCCCAGCGCTTGGTGTTGCGGGATCCGGATATGCCACCGCGATCTCCACCTGGTTCATGGCACTCCTGGTGTTGCCGCTGGCCTGGCCCGTGCTGCGGGACTTTCTCCGCCCGTGGCATCCCGACAGCCGCCGGTGGGGCCCACTCTGGCGCATGCTTCGTATTGGAATACCCATCGGGATTCAGTGGTTCTTTGAAAGTTTTGCATTCGGGCTCACGGCGCTGTTCATGGGATGGATGGGCACGGCCTCTCTGGCCGGCCATGAGATTGCCTTGAATCTGGCAGCGATGACCTTCATGGTCCCGCTTGGCATTTCGGGCGCCGCTGCAGTGATCGTCGGGAGAGCCATCGGTCGCGGAGACATGGTGTCGGCGCGCCGCGATGCAGCGGCCGCCATCGCCTGCGGGGTGGGCTTCATGTGCATCAGCGCCATGGTATTCATGCTCTTCCCGCTCCAACTGGCCACGTTGTATACCCACGAGGCGGCGACGGTGGCGGTGGCGATTGCGCTGATTCCCTTGGCGGGCTGGTTTCAGGTCTTTGATGGTCTTCAGGCCGTCACCAGTGGGGTACTGCGAGGTACCGGCGACACGCGTGTGCCGGCCGTGCTGCACATGATTGCGTTCTGGGGTGTCGGGGTTCCACTGGGTGCATGGCTTGGGTTTCGGACGCCGCTCAGGGAGCGGGGCCTCTGGATCGGGCTGGTGGCGGGACTTGCTGCCGCCGCCGTTCTGCAGACCCTGCGTGTGCTCTGGCGGATGCGACGTGAGGTGTCGCGCGTCGTCATCGACTCACAGTAAGGAACACAACTCGAAAGTCACCGCGTCACCGTCGCGGGATCTGGCGCATCCGCTCTTGCACTGCTAGCCTCATCCGGCATGTCTCACCCAGTCCGTTCACCGCGTCTTGGGATATTTCGTGCCGGCATCCGACGGCGCCTGTTCCTGCTCGCCGTCTCGCTGACCCTTCCAATCGCGCTGATTGCCGTTGCGCGTGCGGTGGAGCGGCTGCGCACGGAGCAGCGAATCGTCGGAGAACGCAGCCTGTCCATGGCGCGGCGAGCCGCACAGTTGGTCGATGCTGATGTCAACGCCACCCGCGCGATCCTCACCGCGGTGTCCCGGCTGTTGAAACCGTCGGATCCTATCGCGCTGAATGATTCCCTCCTGCGTTTCGTATTCGATCAGACGAGCATTCGACTGACCAATGTCTTCATTGCTGATACGCTGGGCCAGATCCATGGGAGCCTTCAGCGTGTCGAGGCCAGCGCTGCACTGCCCAATCTGCGGGGCACCGGGCCATTCGATACGGTGCTGCGAACCAGAAGCTACAGCATTGGACGAGCCATTCGTTCCATGGTACTCCCCGATCGGGGATGGGTCATTCCGGTGGCGATGCCGATTCTCGATGACAATGGGTCGCTGCGCGGGGTCGCCGGTGCTTCCATTCCAATCGATTCCATGGCGGCGGTATTACTTGCCCGGGATCTCCCGGCTGGTTCGGTATTGACCATCCTGCAGTCTGACGGTCGGGTGTTCCTCCGCACGCAGGACCTCGACGACTGGATACTCCACCCTCCGGGTGACTCCACACTGATGGCGTTCGACTTTGCGCATCCGGATGCGGTAACGGACCTGCAATCCCGCGACGGAACACGGCGATTGGTAGCGCATGCGCCTCTCTCCACACTGAGCGGTCTCCTGTACATCGGGATCCCTGTGTCTGCGACGCTCGATGTGGCACGTCGTCAGTTTCTGATCGATCTCCTCATTGGAGCCATCGGTACGCTGATCTTTGTCGGATTCGCGTTGTACACCGCAGGCCGCATTGCGGAGCCGCTGCTTGACCTCACCAACGTGGCGCGAGCGATCGGTCGAGGAGAGGATGAGCGACGAGCCCGTCCCATCGGTAATGATGAGGTGGCGGAGCTTGGGCGCGCGCTGAATCAGCTTGTCGATGCCGTACACGAGCGGGAACAGCAACTGCAAGCGAGCGAGACGCGATATCGCCGGCTCTTCGCCACCAGTCCGCTCCCGATTGTGACGTGGCGACTCACCGATGGGGGGATCGAGCAGGTCAATGATGCAGCCGAAGCATTTTTCGGGCTGGCCGAGTTGCAGGAAAGGATTCGCATCCTCGATCTCCTGGTCGAGGAGGAACGAGATGCCTTCGCCGATCTGCCTGCACCCGACGCCCATGCCACGATGCGTGCCGGCCAGTGGACGATGCGCGGCGCGAAGGGTGTTCGACGCCAGATCGAGTTGTTCGTCAGCGCCGTTGAGCGCGGCGGAGAAGCCTTGGCCGTGGGAATCCTGATCGATGTCACGGACCGCCGAAGGGCGGAGCTGGCTCTCGAACAATCGCGAGAGCAACTGCGGCAAGCACAGAAGCTCGAGGCGCTCGGCGCGTTTGCGGGGGGCATTGCGCATGATTTCAACAACTATCTCTCGGCCATCGCCACCAATGCCGAACTGCTTCGCAATGGACTGCCGCCTCAGTCCGCTCTGCATGCTGAGGCGGAGGAGATCCTCGGCGCGGCGCAGCGCGCCTCGGCGTTGACGCGTCAGATTCTCGTGTTCAGCAGGCGGCAGGTTGTCGTCGACCAGGACTTCGATGTGAATGCTGCCTTGCGGAGCCTGGAGCGCATGGTCCTGCGGTTGGTTGGTGAAGGCATCCAGGTCCGCATGGTCTGCGCCCCCAACGCACCGCACTTCGCCTTCGATCACGGGCGCCTCGAGCAGATCATCATGAACCTCGCCGCGAACGCCCGAGACGCCATGCTTGGGGGTGGAGTGCTGACGATCAGTTCGGAGCGTACTGCAGACCATCACCTGCGGCTGCGGGTACGGGATTCCGGTGTTGGCATGCCGTCGCATGTTCTGTCCAGGATCTTCGAACCATTCTATACCACGAAGCCCCGTGAGCGTGGGACCGGACTTGGGCTCGCCATGGTTTACAGCATCGTCACGGCGGCACGGGGGACGATCGTCGTGGAGTCCACCGTGGGGCAGGGCACTGAGTTCGTCCTGACGTTCCCGGGGCTCCTCGACGCGAATGCGTGTGAGACGACTGCCGCTCCACCGGTACAGGTTCCCGGCGGAAAGGAGTCCATTCTGCTTGTGGAAGACGAGCCAGCGGTTCGCACGGCCACCGCCGCGCTCCTGTCACGGGCTGGGTATCTCGTGACGGTCGCTGAAAGTGCGGCAACGGCCAAGCGACTCCTCGCCGAGATGTCCGAGCCGCCTGCACTGGTACTCACCGATGTGGTGATGCCTCAGGAGTCGGGTCCGGAACTCGCCATCGATCTCAACGCCCGTTTTCCGAATATTCGCATTCTCTTCATGAGCGGGTATGCCGACGACGACCTGGTGATTCAGGGGGTCGCGAGCAATTCCATACATTTTGTCGCGAAGCCATTCAGCGCGGCCGAGCTCCTTGGCGCCATTCGTCGATTGTTGGACGGCGCGGCAGCCGCCTAGACGCGCTTCTCTTCGAGCAAGTTCATGAACTGCGCCGACGAGCTGAGTTCGAGCAGGCGGCCCGGGACATCACTTTCCTTGCTGAACTGCGCAATCTTGCCGAGCACCGGTAGATACTGATTGGAAACTTCGAGGGGCGGTGCGACGATCAGGAAGAAGAAATTGACGGGTTTGTCATCGATGGCCTTGAAATCGACGCCGTCCTTCTTTCGCCCGAACGCCACCCGCAGTCGGTTGACAACGAGCGAGCGGCAATGGGGGATGGCGATCCCGCGACCGATGCCCGTCGAACCGAGGTTTTCACGCCGCTTGAGCATCTTGAACAGCATGCCTTCGGATTTCTCGTCGAGCTTGAGCAGCCCGATCAGTTCCTTCAGGATCTCGTCCTTGTTCGTGCCCTGCAGCTCGAGAGCGACGGCGTCTTCTGAGAAAAACTCGCGCAGTTCCATGGGGCTAATCGTAACAGCCGAACGACGACTGTCAAAGAGTGCTCGCGTTGCCGCCCCGAACGAAGACTGCTAACTTCAAGTCCATGTCTCGCAAGACGTTCCCCTTCTCGATCCCCCACCCGGTTCCGCTGTATCTGGCCCCCATGGCCGGGGTGTCGGAGTCGCCGTTCCGGCGCCTCTGTCACGCCCATGGCGCGGACGTGGTGGTCACGGAGTTCCTGTCCGCTGAGGGGATCAGGCGTGAGAATGAGGCGACGCTCAGCAAGCTCCGCTTTGCCCCTGAGGAGCGGCCCATCGGTGTCCAGATCTTCGGCGCAGAGCCGGCGGCCATGGCCGATGCCGCGGCGATGGTGACCGACCTGTTCGCCCCCGACTTCGTGGACATCAACTTCGGTTGCCCCGTCAAGAAGGTCGTGCGCCGCAACGGTGGATCGGGTTGTTTGAAGGACCTCGATCTGGTGCAGGAGATCATCAGGGCCGTCGCGAAGGCCACGCCGCTCCCGGTCACGGTGAAGACCCGCAGTGGCTGGAATGAGGAACAGCGGGATCCCGTAGGCATCGCGCTGCGAATGCAGGATGCCGGTGCGAAGGTGTTTGCCCTGCATGCCCGCACGCGCACCCAGATGTACTCCGGCGCGGCCAATTGGGACGAGATCGCGCGAGTGGCTGAGGCACTCGATATTCCTGTCCTCGGGAACGGGGACATCAAGACCCCGCAGGATGCCAAGCGTCTCCTGGACCATACGGGCGCGGATGGCATCATGATAGGCCGTGGTTCGTACGGCCAGCCGTGGATGTTCCGGCAGACTCGTGCGCTCATCGACGGGACCCCGGTCCCAGAGACGCCGGGCGTGCAGGAGCGGTTTGCGATCGCCTTGGAGCACGCCCGGATGGTGCAGGGGTATGACGTGGATCGGGCGGGTGCGGCACTGGAGTTTCGGAAGCACCTGGGGTGGTATGTTAAGGGCCTCCCGAACTCGGCGGAGTTGCGGGCGCGCCTGCATCAGGTGCGGGATTTCTCGGAGGTCGAGGCGATCTTCGCGCACTACCTCGAGTTCTACGCGGAGTATGTGGCTCGGGGGTTCGCGGCAAGCGACCCGGATGTGTCGGCAATGTCCTGTGAGGCGGCCTAGCGGGACGGTACAACCTTGGGAGCGCCCCGCTTGCCGGAAACCTGCTGAGGCATGTAGTGTATACAGGGTAGGTCTGTAGCGAACACGGCAGGTGCAGGACCGTTCGAACCGGGGGTGACTGGCTTCGACGGGGATGGTGAATCTCTGGTAGCGTGCCCAGGTCCTCGAGCACCTGGTAAAACACTCGGGAAAATTCCAATCGCGAACAACAACCTCGCGCTCGCTGCCTAACCTTCGGGTTACGTAGCAGTGCTCACGCGGCAGCCCGCCCGGGGCGGCACGTGAGTATCGCAAATCTGGGCTAGTCCCGATGTGCGCCTTCCGCAACGGGGCGAAGATCTAGAAGGCTCGTCCTGAGGTGGGCTTCCCGTTGGCCAGCCGATGGAGACCTCAATCAATGGGATACGCACGTAGAAACTGGGGTGGATCTATTCTCGGACAGGGGTTCGATTCCCCTCACCTCCACTA
>CAZPJX010000154.1:0-4005 GCA_964586985.1 uncultured Gemmatimonas sp.
GCAGCAGACGAAGACCGGAGCGTCAGCACCACCGCTCACCGGGCGGTGGGAGGGCACGCTGCACTATGACTCGCTGACGGTGTCATTTCCACTCACGTGGAGTGGGGCGGATGCATCGCGGCCCAGCGCATTGGCGTTCTACAACGGCGCGGACTCCATCACGTCCACGGCTGTGCGCGTGGTGCACACGGAGCGCGGTGCGTTGCAGCGTGGCGGGGGTGCGGGCGTTGTCGTGGGCGATTCGGTCATCGTCGAGTTCGCGCATCTTGCCGCACGCTTGCGGGGTACGCGCACGGTCGACGGCTTTGAGGGCTGGTTCGGCAATCTCCGTCGGCGTGACTCGGTGCGCGTCACGGCGCGGCCCCGCGTGGTGGCGCCGGCGGTGGCCGAGGGTGCCGTTCCCACCATCGCGGGCACCTGGGTGTTCCCCGTGGAGAGTTCCAAGGGGGAGCGGGCGTGGCGTTTCGTGGCGCAGCAGTCGGGGGCAGAGGTCACGGCCACGATTCTGCGGGTTGACGGCGACGCGGGGGCGCATACGGGCAGCTTCGCCGACGGGCGGTTCAGCCTCTCGCATTTCGACGGTACGCGGCCTGGGCGCCTTGATGTGGAGCCCAACGCCGATGGGTCGCTCACCATTGTGCAGCGTTCCACGCGTGGCAGTGCGCGGCGTTATGTGGCGTGGCGGGAGGCCGATGCACGGGCTCGTGGGATTGCCGAGCCAGCCGATGTGGCCACGCATACATCGGTGCGCGACCCGCGAGAGCCGTTCGTGTTTGACTTTCCCGATGTCACCGGCGCTCGGGTGACGAATCGGGATGCGCGCTATGTCGGCAAGGTAGTGGTGGTGAATGTCACCGGTACCTGGTGCCCCAACTGTCATGACGAAGCGCCGTTCCTCTCCGCCTTGTATGGCCGCTATCGCGACCGGGGGCTTGAAGTGGTGGCGCTGGACTTTGAGGAGGCCGAGGAGCTGGCCGATCTGTCGCGGCTTCGGGCGTTCGTGAAGCGCTATGGCGTGGAGTATGCCTATCTCGTGGCGGGCGAACCGCGCGAGGTCGCGGCCAGGCTACCGCAGGCCGTGAACCTCAATACCTGGCCCGCGACGTTCTTCCTGGGGCGTGATGGCACCGTGCGGGCGGTGCGTACCGGCTTCGCCGCGAAGGCGAGCGGCGTGCACCACGACACGTTGGTGGCGGAGTATCAGGCCATCGTGGAAGCGCTACTGGAGGAGCCGGCGGCGGTGGTGAAGGCACGCTGAACGGCCTGTGATGAGGTGTGAATGAATGGAATGGCCGTTGCAATGATGGGTGCAATGTCGCTTGGAATGGCGTTTGGAATGACGCTTGGAATGCTGGTGGAGTAGTGCGACGATCTGGATCGCGCTACTCTACCGCCTTGTGGCTGGGTATGGGGGTGGTGCGGGATGGGCGGCACGACACAGCCAGCGCATGAGTCATCAATGTCCAGGCTGATGCTGAAGCGCCGAACGGTCCATAGGAACTGCAGGGAGCTGACTGTAGGGGCGTACTTGGAAAGGGGTGGATGGATTGACGTACGTGCGGTTGCTGGCAACCGTACGTTCGTATACATTTCCCAGTATGAAGCTCACCGCAACTTCCTTGCGCGAAAACATCTACGCCATCCTCGACCAGGTCCTTGCCTCAGGCGAGGCGGTCGAGATCGAACGCAACGGACGCACGCTGCGGCTGCAGCCGGTCGACACGGGCTCGCGGCTGGATCGGGTGGTGCCTCTCCCGGATTACATCAGTGGTGATCCGGACGACCTCGTTGAACTCGACTGGTCCCAAGAATGGTCCGAACTCGCGCCATCTGTCTTGATACCCACGTCGTCGTCTGGATCGCCGGCGGCCATTCCGAAAAAATCACCAAAGAAGCGCAAGCGCTGATCGCTGGCGCGGAGTTGCTCATCTCTCCTGCGGTTACGCTGGAGTTGCAGTTCCTCCACGAGATCGGCCGCGTTCGCGCCCCGGCCACCGACGCCATCCGCACGTTGCAGCGTGCACTCGACGTTCGGGTGGCCCCTGGTTCGTATGAGAGCGTCGTGGCAGCCGCGCTTGCAGAGTCGTGGACCCGCGACCCGTTCGATCGACTCATTGTTGCTCATGCGCGCCTCTTGGGTGCGCAGCTGCTCTCGCGCGATCGCCGGGTTGCGGGGGCTTACGCGAAGACATGCTGGTAGCACAGGCTCTGGGATCGCCACGGCAACGCCGGTGGCACCGGGTTGGGTGGAGGCTTGGCGATGCGCCGCGTTGCCAGACACATCAGCGTCCATCCCCTTTATCCTTCGCTGCCTCGGAGGCTGGTACATCCCGCATTGCCGGCTCTCGGTCAGCGGTCGCCGTTAGCCTTGGAGAGGACTGGCGTCAGAATATTCGTCCATCTCTTCTGGGACAACACACCTAACGGATCCGCACGCAGTGGATGTGGACGTTCCATGTGCGTAGAAACAGTGACGTTGGTCCCGTAAGCGAACAGATCGTAAGTAGAAATCAGGTGTTGGTGACGGTCAGTGGTTCCTGATGTTTGGCAGCGAACGCCCACGGTGTCAGGGCACCGTGGGAGCCAAGCGGTCGGTGCTCGTTGTCGTCGATGCGCCACGCTTCGATGACGTGTTTCGCGTGCTTGATTGAGTGACATTGCTACACGTTGGGGCATTCGCCGCGTCAGCGGCCGTACAAGGATTCGATGGGACGGTTGTCGGTGGGTTTGCCAGGGCGCGTGAAATCGAGTTGAACGCCGCGGTAACAGGCCCACGCTTCCACGGCCTTCGACGTGAATGCGGTGCCATGATCGACTGTCCGGGATTGCGGGAGTTTGGTGGGCGAGACGTGGTGTTCGACGGCGTTCACGGTGCGCTTGTCCGTCAGCGAGAAATCGCACTCGAATAATGGACTCTGACGATCGCCAGCGATCGACCACGGTGAGCACGCGCAATGAGCGTACGTCGATAAATGGATCGTGCACACAGCCCATACTCCAGCGCTGCGCCGGACCTGCGGGGACGAGCACCGCGCCGCGATGCAGGGCCATGGGCGCAGGGCCATGGGCTTCCGTCGTTTGACGCGCATGTGGAGCGGCAGGCCTTCCAACCGAGTTAGCCGTCGCACGCGCTTCTTGTTGACCCGCCAGCGCTCGCGTCGCAGTACGGTGTGCATCCGATGGTAGCCGAATCGGGGCCGCGCCTGCGCCACCCGATGTGATCCTTCGCGCGACTTTTTCGATACCAGGCTGTGCGGCTGCACTGGGCGAGCAGACGCGCGTGCGGCATGCTCGCCCCAAAGGTCGTGAGAAACCACGCCGCGCGCGCCGTCGTGTCGACGTTCGCCTTTCTATTCGGAGTCCCTCACTCAGCAGGTGCTTATCGAGGGTGAGGTCGCGGCGACTGGTTGCAACCATGCATTTTCTGCTTCCAGCGATTGCATCCGCCGCAACTCGCTCACCCGAGGTGTGCAAACTTCTTCTTCCAGCGCCATAACGTCGCTTCGCTGATGCCGATGTGCCGGCCACACCCGCCACCGCCGTGCCGCTCTCTGCCGGCCACAGCGCGTACGCGACCTGCTCTTCGCGGCATTTCGACTTCTTCACGGTCCATGCTCCTGGCCTGCTCCGGGCCCGTGGTCCGCCAACTTGCGCCGCAGATCTCTACTTTACCACTGCCCGACCTTCTCGGTCTAACGTCACCCATCGTGCAGAAATCCTCCGGCTCCGATCAATCAGGTGGCGGCGCGGCCGCGAAGGTCAAAGCACCCGAGTCACATGACTGATCACCCGACATCGCCTTCGCCATCGCCGTCTTCACCGCTACCCCGCATCGGCGTCGCCGTCATCATTCGGCGTGGTGATCGGGTGTTGCTGGGCCGGCGCCGCAGCCAGACGCACGGCGAGGGAACCTGGCAGTTCCCCGGTGGACATCTCGAATGGGGTGAAACGGTTCACGCCTGTGCACAGCGCGAGGTGCTGGAGGAGACGGGACTCACGGTGACG
>CAZPJX010000154.1:4105-6051 GCA_964586985.1 uncultured Gemmatimonas sp.
GTCAGGGCCGAATGACCGTGCGCACGGGCGCGGCATGGCGATCGAGCGCGTCGAGTACCGCGTTGATGGCCTCTGCCTCGAGCGGGACGGTGTTCGTGACGACCTGCCGCAAATCCAATTGCCCGGCCGCGGCCATGTGAATCAGTTCTTCCAGCTCGCTGCGCAGGTGATCATTCGAGCCGATCAATTCCCCTTCGCGGCCGATGAGATCCCGATAGCTGTCGACCGGCACGGCCAGATGGTTGAGGCCGACGACCACCGCTCGGCCAAGTGGGGCAAGAGCCTTGAGTGAGACCTGCACCGTCTCGATACTGCCCACCAGCTCGAGCGCGACGTCCACACCGCGACCATTCGTGACCTCGCGTACTGCGGCCGCAGTCTGCTCCACCGAGCGGGCGGTCGCCGAAACGGGGATGGCTCCGAATTGCGCGGCGAGCGCGAGCTTCGCGGCATCCCGGTCTACGGCAATCACCTGCGGTGCGCCGAGTCGCGCCGCCAGTTGTACCGCCGACATGCCCAGCCCGCCCACACCGACTACCAGGACGGTATCTCCAGGCCGCACACGCCCCTTTCGCAGAGCGTGCAATGCGGTGGCCGAGGAGCACATCATGACGGCGCCATGCTCGTAGGACACGGCATCGGGCAGGGGCACGGCATTCCAGGCTGGTACCACGATGTACTCCGCCCAGCCGCCGTCCGTGTGACGCCCTAGCATGAGGCCCGTAGGACAAAACTGCTCACGGCCCGCAAGACAGTCTGCGCAGGCCCCGCAGATCCTGAGGTAATGCAGCGCCACGCGGGCGCCAGGCGCCAGGCCCGAGACGCCGGCACCCACGTCCACGATCTCTCCAGCGATCTCGTGGCCCAGCGTGAGCGGCAAGGGATACGCCGGGGAACGCCCGCTCCGGTAATGCGCATCGGAATGGCAGATGCCGGCGGCACGCACCCGAACCAGTACATCCAATGGCCCGCAGAGGGGTATGGGGATGTCCATCGGGACAACGGGCGCGCCCGGAGCGGTCATCCGAACCGCTCGCATCGTTCGGTTGGCGGGGATGGTCATGGATTCCAAGGTAGAACCGCGAATTCGAGGGCACAACGAGGCGCCTTCGCTCGATGCCCTGACGATCCTTTGTCACGCACAACATGTTCCGGGTATGGCGCCGCTTCGCAGACCGCCTCCGCCACGATTCGCACGCGCGATGATCGCGGCCGGGTTCGTCGTGCACGCGTTGCTCGGCTGCTTCAATCGCGATGCCCTGGTGCTGTCGGATCAGATGGCCCGCCATCCGACGCGCGAGTCGACGGAGACGCTGCGCAGCGGCGAGGATGAGCTGCGAATTGACGTCTATCGCCCCGATACTCCCGGCCGCCATGCCACGGTCGTGCTGCTGCATGGGTCGGGAGGCATCCATGAGCTGGGGCCGCAGCAGGTGACACGCTTTGCGCGCACCCTGGCGGCGCTTGGGCAGACTGCCCTGGTCGTGCACTACTTCGACGGCACCGGACATTTCGCGGCTGATGCGGAGGCGGAACGGACGCACTACTGGCAGTGGGTGCGTGACATCAGAGCCGCGATCACCTGGGCCGACACGCAGACCTACGTGAACCCGCAGCGCCTGTCGCTCTTTGGCATTTCGCTGGGAGCCTGGTTGAGCGTGGGGGTGGGCGCCGCCGATTCCCGTGTGCATCGCATGGCACTGGTGGGGGCAGGATTGGAGCCCTTTCTCGCCGATTCATTGCGACGCCTGCCACCCATGCTGCTCCTGCATGGAGGTGAGGACGAGGAGGTCCCACTGCAGGAAGCCCAACGCCTGCTCGCGGCCGCGCAGCGTGCGGGTCGTCATGCTCAGCTTGTCGTGTACCCTGCCGAAGGTCATACCCTGGGTGATTCTGCATCGAGCGATGCCCTGCTCAGGGCATCGCGATTCTTCGCGGGACGCCGC
>CAZPJX010000155.1:0-6041 GCA_964586985.1 uncultured Gemmatimonas sp.
CAGCAAGAACGGTGGATCCGGGCTCGGGTTGCCTGTGGTGCATCGCGCGGTCGAAGCGCATCGAGGTGTGGTGCTCGTTGATCGCCTGCCGCAGGGCACACGGTTCTCCATCGTGCTGCCGCTCACCGCAACCCAAACAAGCTCCGACCTGATGGGAGTGGCTGCGTGACCTACGCGATCTCCGATGACGCCCCTCGCGTGCTCGTCGTCGATGACGAAACCAGCATTCTTGACTCACTGCGAATCCTGCTCCGGACCGAGGGGTTTGCACCATTCACGGCCCAGGGCGGCAGGCAGGGACTGGAACGCCTGCCCGAGCTGCGCCCGGATATCGTGCTCACCGATGTGCGCATGCCCGACGTGAGTGGTGTGCAGGTGCTCAGCTCCGCGCGGCAGGTCGATCCCGATGTGCCGGTCATTCTCATGACCGCGCAGGCGACGCTGCAGTCCGCGGTGCAGGCCGTGAATGAGGGGGCGTTCTACTACATCCAGAAACCGTTCCGAAACGACGAGCTGATTGCCATCCTCCGTCGCGCGGCGGAGCACCGCCGGCTCCGTGTGGAGAATCAGGTGCTCAAGCAGGAGATCCGTCGTCGCGATCGGAGCACCGCGCAGCGCCCCGTGGGGCAGAGCCGGAGCTGGCTTGAGGTGTTGCGCCTGGCAGAGACCGTGGCGCCTACCGATTCCACGGTGCTCATCACCGGGGAGTCTGGTACCGGCAAGGAAGTCATCGCCAGGTACATTCACGATCTCAGCAGCCGCTCCGATCAGGGCTTCATGTCGATCAACTGCGGTGCACTCCCCGAGTCACTGCTGGAAAGCGAACTGTTCGGACACGTGAAGGGCTCCTTCACGGGCGCCGTGAAGGACAAGATGGGCCTCTTCGCGGCCGCCCATCACGGCTCGTTCTTTCTCGATGAGATTGGAGAGACTACGCCGTCCACACAGGTGAAACTGCTGCGCGTTCTGCAGCAGCGGGAAGTCATCCCTGTCGGTGCCACCGAAGCGACCACGGTGGATACGCGTGTCCTGGCAGCGACCAACCGTGACCTTGAGGAAGAGATCCGGCGGGGGAGCTTCCGTGCCGATCTCTTCTATCGTCTGAACGTGATCGCGGTGCACCTCCCGCCTCTGCGCCAGCGGGCGGAGGACATCCCGCTGCTCGCCGAGGGATTCCTGGCACGTTCTGCGGCCACACGCGCGGAGGAACCGAAGACGCTGAGCGAGGGAGCGCTGGATGCGCTGATGGCACACATCTGGCCGGGCAATGTTCGCGAGCTCGAGAACGCGCTCGAACGGGCCGTTATCCTCAGCTCCGGCAGCACGATTCTCCCCGAGGCACTGCCGGACCGCGTCACGGCACGCCGTGCCGAGCCCCTGGTGAGTGACCGCGCACCCGTGACGCCAACGCTCGAAGCCATTGAGCGGGCCTACATCCAGTGGGTCCTGCAGAACGAAGGGGGAAACAAGAGTCGCACGGCCGAGATGCTGGGCATCGACCCCTCCACCCTCTATCGCAAGCTCGCGCGCTACGGAGACGCCTGATGCCCAGCCACTGCGGTGCCCCGGCGCAGCGCCGGCAAGGGTTTACCCTGATCGAGCTCCTGGTCGTGGTGCTGATCGTCGGCCTGCTGGCCACACTGGCGGTGGCCAAGTTCGGCGACTCCAAGCGACGTGCCTATCTGGCGGCGATGAAGTCGGATCTGCATTCCATCGCGTCGACAGCCGAATCGCGCTTCACATCGGACAACACCTATGAGAATGTGGTACCACCGACCGGGTCTGCCGGTGTCACATTGACGTTCGCCGGCACGGCGGTCGGGTGGGCCGCGACCGCGACACATGCTGCCGTTCCGGGTGTTGTCTGTACGCTCGCGATGGGCCCGGGCATTTCCAGCGAGATTGTCTGTCAGTGATGACGCCCTGACGCGGCGCGCGGAAGGCGGCTGACGCTGCGCTGCGTCACGATTCGGGAGGGGGCGTCACGCTCCCGGTTCGCCCCGGTTCGCCGGGTTCCCGGCACCGCATTGCACGCTGCACGGTTTCTTGCGAATCACCATGCGCAATGCCACAGCCCTGGTCGCGACGAAATGATGTAACGCATTGAATGACAACACTTTCAATTGTGCCGGACGCGATGGCAGCACCCTTGCTCTATGCGTCAGTGTCGCAAGAGGAGCCACCCCGCGGCGCCTCGCAGAAATCCCCCAACTGGAGCATCTCATGAACCGCACGCGCAAGGGCTTTACCCTCATCGAACTGCTGATCGTCGTCGTCATCATCGGCATTCTGGCCGCGATCGCGATCCCGAAATTCAATGACACGAAGAAGAAGGCCTACGTCACCGCCATGAAGTCGGATCTCAAGAACATGGTGTCGGCCGCCGAAGCCAAGTTCTCGGAAGACAACACCTACGCGAACGTTGTGGCGCCGACGGGCTCGGCCGGCGTGACGATCACGATGGGTACGGCGAGCGCGACGGGTTGGACGGCCTCGGCCACGCATGCACAGGCGACGGGCGTGACCTGCTCCATCGGCGTCGGCACGGGAGTTCCTTCCGGACTCGCCGAGGGCGAGCCGGGCGGCACGACCTGCAAGTAAGCGATTTGCCGGGAATGCCGAGGGGAAGCCAGAACGGCTGACCCCAGCGGCTGGGGGAGGGGGGTCGGGCGATTGCCCGGCCCCTTTCCCCGTTTGTGGAGCCGCGTAGGTTCGCGGTCCTGCTGTTGCCTGGCGGTGTACCACAGCCCATTGTGAAGGCCGTGACCGAGCCCTCCCGCCCACGCATCCACGACCGCCTGCTGCGGGTGCTCGCCATGGCGTGTGGCCCGACCATCGTGGCCATCATCGTCACGATGTGGTTGACGGAGGGCTTGCCGCCGCTCACGCGCTGGCCCTTGGTGCTGGCGCTTCTGCTGCTCGTGGTCTGGGTATTTGCCAGCGTGCTCCGCCGGCAGGTGGCGCATCTGGTCGAAAGCCCGCTCGCCGAATCCGTCGCCGTGGCCGAAGCCATCGCGAGCGGCGAGAGCAACCGCGTCGTGCCGCGCGCGGAGACCCGCGAGTTCGACCAGCTGGCGACCAGCATCAACCGCATGACCGAACAGATGCTGGCGGCCACCCAGGCTCGGCTCCGGGTGGAAAAGCTGGCCACCATGGGACGCATCGCTGCGGGGATCTCCCACGAGATCGGCAATCCCGTGGCCGCGATCGCCAACTTCGCGCATGTCCTGCGCATGCGCACGGCCGATGTTCCCGGTACGACCGAGCCCATCGACGCCCTCGAGCGCGAGATCACGCGCATCGATCGTATCATGCGGGGGCTGCTCGACTATGCTCGCCCGCGACGACTCACACCGAAGCCCATCGTCGTCGATCACATCATCGAGGATGTGCTGCGCCTTCTGGCCGATCAGGGATTGACCCGTCGGTTTCGCGTCACCCCAGAACTCGAGGCGCCCGAGGGCGTGGTCTACGCGGAACGGCACGATCTGGAGCAGGTCTTCGTGAATCTGCTGCTGAATGCGATCGATGCGATGGATCGCGAAGGCGAAGTGGTCATTCGTTCCCGAATCAATGAGGCCACGGCGTTCTCGGAGTCCATCGAGAAACGCCGTACAGATCCGGAACCGCAGCGCTGGGCCCACCGCCCTGGCAAGCGTGCCCTTGCCTGGCTTTCCCGCCCGGAGTCGCCTCGGCGTTTCCTGCAGATCGTCATGGCCGACTCGGGAACCGGCGTAGCGCCTGAAGACGAAGAGCGCATCTTCGAACCGTTCTTCTCGACAAAGCAGCCCGGCAAGGGCACCGGCCTTGGCCTCGCCATCGTGTCCAGTACCATCGAGAATCTTGGTGGGACGATCTGGGTGCAGCGGGCCCGCGAGGGTGGGGCAGCCTTCGTGATTCTCCTGCCGTTGCACGCCAGCGGCATGCGCGCAGTCTCCCGGGACGCTCTCGCGTTGCCAGGATAACGCGGGCACGATTCGGGTAACGCAGCGGCGGCATGACGGGCCTATCGTGGTCCCATGCCACTCGCGCAACGCCGCACGCTCCCCGCCAATCACCGCCGCACGGGCTATGTGCTCGTCGAGACGCTCGTCTCGCTGGTACTGCTCGCCGGAAGCGCGGCCCTGCTGCACCTGATCGCGCTGGCCGTCTCCACCGATCTCGATCACGCGATCACGCAGGATGCCGCTGTCCGGGCAACCGATGTCGTCCGCAACACCTGGTTGCGAGAGGCCTGTGCCCCGAGCTGGTCTCCCGGCGAAGCTTGGCCCATTACTCCCGCTCAGCGGCTCACGCAGTCGGTTACGGTTGCCAGCGATGGCCTCCTCAGATCCCTGACCGTACGCACAACATGGACGGCGAGCCCCTTCGCACTCCGGTCCAGGGCGGTAGGGCGTGGTACATCAAGCCCGATCGGTGAGCAGCAGGTCAGCTCCGCGCAGCGATGCGACTAGTGCCGCAATGCTCCAGGCCCCGTGGCACTGCGCGCAGTGCCCGCGGATTCACTCTGGTGGAACTGCTCGTGGCCCTGCCATTGGCCGCGCTGGTAGTCGCTTCAGCGGCGTTGCTGCTCGTCCAGCAGCTGCGCCAGGTCCGGGGCGCGGAGGCAACGGGAAGGGGCGTTCGCGAGCTTCGGCATGCGCGGCTTGTCCTGGAAACCGACCTTGCCCCTCTTCGTCCGGCCGATCTGTGGTTCGTCTCGGATACACTGCTGGAGTTCCAGGCGCAGTTGGGCGTTGGCATTGTCTGCGAGTACTCGGCCTCTGGTACCGCCGTGGTGGCAGCCAGCGACTCCCTGGGCACTTGGATGTCTACGGCTCGGGCCGGCGATCGGTTCAACGGATGGACCTGGCCTGACTCCATCGGCGCGACGCCGGTTGCGGTGACGGCGATGCTCGGGGGTGAGCCGGTCAGAGCGCCGAGTGGTCCATGTGGACCACTCCCTGGCCTGCAGCGGTGGAGGCTCGACATCGAAGGTCCGCCTCCGTCCGCACGTCTGGCAGGTACACCATTTCGCCTGCAGCGCCTGACCCGCTACTCGCACTACCGCAGCGGCTCCCAGTGGTGGCTTGGCAGGCGCTCGCATGATCTGAGCGGATGGGACGTTGTGCAGCCGGTGGTTGGACCTCTGTTGTCCGGCACTGCTGAGGGCATGCGCATTCACATGCTCGACGCACGGGGTGATGGCGTCGCTTCGGTTGATTCCGTGCGAGGCCTCCGCGTGGAGTTGCGTGCACCACGCAGCAGAGGAGCGTGGCCTTCGATCGGTGACCAGCGCGTTCGTTTCGAGGTCACCTTTCGCGCTGCGCCGACAGGGCACTCGCCATGATGGGAACGCCGAGAGGTCACAGGACACGAACGGCATTCCCTCGATCCGGATTCGTACTGCCCTTCGTCATCGTCGTACTCGCGGTGGTCGGCCTGTGCGCGCTCGCACTCGCCACCGTCACCTGGCGTGACGCTCAGGCGACCGCCCGTGTCGCCGAAGCCCAGCGCCTCTCCATGATGGCGGACGAGGCTATTGCACGATCATTGGACCGGTGGCGACAGGACTCCCTGTGGGCGCACGCGCTCAACACGCCCTTCCGCAGCGAACTGCAACTCACCGCACATGATCGCCAATCGGTCCTGATTTCCAGATCACATCCGCAGGTCGCCACCGTGCGGGTCACGGCCAGTCATCACGACCCGCGGACCCGATATCCGGTGCGTCGGGAGCTGCTGCGCACCGTTTGGCTCGAACCACCGGTACGTTCGCTACCCGCGGCGCTGATGGTGCACGGCCACCTGTCGGCCGAGGATCCAACGCACATCTCCGGCAGCGATCTCCGCGTCACGGACACCTCCTGCGGTGATCTGCGCGATACGCTGAGTGTCCGCTCCATCGCCGCGGATTCCATCCAGTCGGGCACGACGCCCTGGAGCCTCAGGCCGCCGGATGCATGGACCAACGCGGTCAACTCACCCGTTCCGCTCAGTCTGGGCCTCCAGCGCATCGCCAGTGCTGCTGCCGCACTGGGTGCCATCGTGCTGCGCGACAC
>CAZPJX010000156.1:0-6012 GCA_964586985.1 uncultured Gemmatimonas sp.
GTGAGGCCCAGCCATTCAAGGCCCTCGAAAATGGCGCGGGTGCTCTCGTCCGTACTGCGCTGTCGGTCGGTGTCCTCGATGCGCAGCAGGAAGTCGCCGTCGAACTTCCTGGCGTATAGCCAGTTGAACAACGCGGTCCGAGCCCCGCCGACATGCAGGAAGCCCGTAGGCGAAGGAGCGAAACGAACACGCGGACGCACGCTGGGATTCTTGGCCGCCATATCTCTCACCGACCGATGGTCGTCGGAAGTGCCACAAAAAAACACACGGGCCCACCGGTCATCCGGCGGGCCCGCGGAACGGAGAGAGAGGGATTCGAACCCTCGGTACAGGTTGACCCCGTACGCCGGTTTAGCAAACCGGTGCCTTCAGCCTCTCGGCCATCTCTCCACTATCCCACGAAGTCGCCTATCGTGTTGCGGTGCAACAGGTTATGCGCCCTTCGTCGAGGCTGGCCCGGATGTAACGGGCCAGCCTCAGTCCAACAATGTAGTCAACGAGATACCGCCGAAGCAATGGCGATACCGTCAGCGAGAACCGACCATGGAATCTCGCTTGGCCTTGAACTCGGTACCCGGCTTCCAGGTGGGCCAGCTCGATGCATTCAGTACGCGATAGCCAACGTCGAGCAGCGCACGGGCGTCGATAACCGCGCCACTGAGATCCCAATCGGGTTTGATCTCGTCGCTCGGCTTATGGTAGTCGCGCGCCGTATACTCCTGCCGTTTGGTCATGCCGAATGTGGAATCCTTGCCAGTGAATTGCACCCCCGATTCCGTGTAGAGTGCGGGCACGCCCTGTTTGGCAAACTCGAAGTGATCGGAGCGATAGAAGAAGCCCTTCTCCGGCTCCTGGTCCGGTTTGATCACGCGACCGGCAGGACGCAGGACGTCGGCAAGGATGTCTTCGAGTGTGCTGTTGCCGTACCCGATCACCGTGAGATCCTTGGTGCGGCCCCACTGATTGAAGCCGTCCATGTTGATATTCGCGAGCACCGAGGCGAGCGGCACGGGTGGCTGCGCCGCGAAGTAGCGTGCCCCGAGCAATCCCTTCTCCTCGGCGGTAAGTGCCACGAACATCACCGACCGTGGCGGCTTGGTTGCGAGCGCGGTGAAGCCCTTGGCGATCGACAGCAGCTCGGCGATTCCGGAGGCATTGTCGAGCGCTCCGTTGTAGATCTGATCGCCAACAAGGCTGCTGTCACGCCCGAGATGATCCCAGTGTGCAGAGTAGATGACATACTCACCGCGCCTGGCCGAATCGGCTCCAGGCAGCGTGGCGACCACGTTGCGTGACTGCACGGTGCGCGTTTCGTTGCGCAAGTGTATGCGCGCAGAGGCGCCAAGGGAAACCGGCGTGAAGTCCTTTCGGCGTGCGGCGGCCTTGAGTGTCGCGAAATCCTTCCCGACGGCCTTGAACAACTCTTCGGCCTTTGGCTGGGTGATCCAGCCTTCGATCTTCACGCGTCCCGCGTTGCCATCGGGTGTCTTGATATCCAGGTTTTCACGCGACCAACTACCGCTCACCACCTCGTACGGATATCCCGCGGGCTCCGTCTCGTGAATGATGATGGCTCCTGCGGCCCCTTTGGACGATGCGATCTCGTACTTGTATGTCCAACGCCCGTAGTAAGTCATGGCGTTGCCTTTGAACATCGTGGTATCGAGCCTGGTCGTGTCCTTCGGATCCGGCACGGCCGGATCGTTGATGAGCATGACGAGAACCTTTCCCTTCACATCGACGTTCTTGTAGTCGTTCCAACCGTACTCTGGCGCGTCGACACCATAGCCGACGAACACCAGGTCGGCGTTCACATCGACCACGGGCTGTTCATGCCGGGAGACAGCGACGTAATCCGTGGGAAATGCGAACGGAATGACCCGTGACCCCACATGGAACGACATCTCAGGGTGGGCGGTGAAGCCAAGGAGCGTCACATGCTGCAGGAAGGAACCATCCGGCATGCCACCGGAGAGGCCCAGATCCCGGAACTGCTGTTCGATGTAGCGTACTGTCTTCTCCTCGCCCGGCGAGGCAGGTGCACGCCCCTCGAGCGAGTCGTCGCTGAGCGCTTTCACATGCGCCAAAAGCCCCTCTGCGGTGATGGCGGCGTAGGCAGGCGCGAGCGCAGGATCGGATGGTGCATCGGTGCCGGCAGATGCGCCTGCTGCGGCCCCTGAAGTGGAATCACCCGCGCAGGCCGTGATGGCGCTGCTCAGCATGATGCTCAGGAGCAGTGGCGTGCCTGCCGCTCGCATGGAGGCACGCAGAGGAGATCGCGGTGAGAATCCTGTCGAGGAACGAGCGGGGAACATGATGGAAGCGGGGCTCGTGTGAGAGGGCGGGAGTGGGTTGGCTCTTCCAGCGCTGGGGAAGCGGAAGAGCGATCTGCGTGATTACATCATGCAAGTGGCACCGAACATTCGCGCTGATGACTGGCGGTGCGATCGGAGCGCGCCGAAGCCTGGGGGGCTGTGCTTCAGCGCTGGGGTGGTGGGAAATCGAGGCGCCAGATTCGCCCGCTGGCACCACCGACCCAGACGGTGCGACCGTAGGCGCTGATGCCCGTGGTCACCACGTTGGCGAAGGACGACCAGGCGCGGCCCGAGGTGATCGTGTAGGACGCACCACCATAACTCACGGCCACGATCACACCGGGCCCCGCGTCGGGTACGAGGGCGACACCTGATAGCGCACCGGGCAAAGCCGGGCGATTGAGCATGGACCATGTACGCCCCCCATCGCTGGTCAGCCCAACCACCTGGCTCGAGGTATCGGTACGCAGGCGATCGATATCGGCTGCGACCGCCACACCGCGATTGCCGACGAATGACAATCCCGTCAGACCCGCAACCTTGCCGCGAACGAAGGGTGTTTCCATGGCTGTCCAGTGGGCACCTGCATCGGTGCTCTTGAAGAGCCGTGCACCCGGGGCACCCGTGGCGATGTACACGGTCCGGGTATCGGCGTGGGTGACGCACAGTCCGCTTGCAGCGAATGCGCCTTCAGCAGGCAGGGGTGTGGGGACGACATCCGGGGGCAGCAGCGACCACTCCTGACCACCATTCGTCGTCCGCAGGATATGCGTGCCGCTGGGAGTGGCGTCGCCGAATACGATGCCTTGATCAGGCCTCCCGAAAGACAGGCAATCGTAGAATGCCGCGCTGTCTCGGTTGATGAACTGCAAGGTCCAGGTCGTTCCGCCATCACCGGTCTGATAGATGCGGGAGGATGTGCCAGCACCGATGGAGAGCACCCAGGCGGTGTCTGCATTCAGCGCGTGAATATCGCGGAACTGCAGCGAATCACCGGCGGGCGTCAGCTTCCGTTGCCAGGTCTCCCCGCCGTCGACGGTGCGCAGGACCACACCGCCGGGCCCTGAGGCCCAGACCACATTCGGGCTCGTTGCGTGGATGGCCTGAATGAGTTGTGTGACGCCAGTCTGCTGTTCGGTGATGCGCGGAGCCGTGACCTGTGCGCCACTATCGAACGGGGTGATGGCCAGGAGCAGGCTCTGAAAACCCAGCAGGCTCAAGCCGCGCGCGGCGGAGCGGGCGCCGTAGACTCTCGTGCGACCAGGATGGTCGAGACGACCGCCACGCGCCCGCGATGGGCGGAACGCTGCTGCGAAAAGGGATCCGATCGTGTCCATGCGCCAAGCTAGCTCCATGGCGCCGGTCCGGTCAGAACGTGATGCGCAGAGTTGTCACGGGCCCTATGGACAGGGCGACTCGCGCCTCGCTCTCCGAGGCGCCTCGCGCCATGACACCGCGCAGCGGTCCCGCATCGGCTGCCGGCGCGATGATCCGGTCAGCGGCCAGGAGCCCCAGAAGGCCACCGACACCAGCAAGTCCCATGATTGCGCGCTCATTGCCTTCAGCCATGTAGGCCAGGCCCATGCCCATCAGGCCGCCGGCCAGGCCGCCCAACTGCGCGAGGGTACCGTCGGCCGAGCTGCGGTCAGCCTGGCGGACGAGGACGCGATCCGCCAGGAAAGCACCCGCAAGGACTCCAGCCGTCATGCTGCCATAGCGAGCGCCGTTGTTGCCATCATCGGACACGAAAGCTCCGAATCCGATCCCACCCAGCAGCGCCGTGGTGAGCATGACGCCCGCATCGCCCGACGTCACGTTGTAGCTGGCACGGCGCGCATAACGCGGGCCCAGGGCGTAGCCGACGATACCGGTGGCGATGCCTGCGCCGATGGCGGTCTTGCCAGCCCCGCTCAGGCTGTGATCGGTTCGCATATATGTGCCACCGCCGGGATAAATGGGCTCCTCTACCTGGCGACCTTTGAAGGCACCCCCCGCGGCGGCCATGCCCACGGTGGTGATTGCACTGAGATCGGCGAACAGGCCGGCGCTCGCCGCCTCGCCGTCACTGAGACCGCGGGCTTGCAGATAGCCGGCCACGGTGCCACCAATGGCTCCGCCCAGCATGGGTGCGCCCCACGCCGGACCACCGTTGGCATGGGTCATGGCAGCAATCCCGAGTCCCGCCAGGGCGCCGCGCGTTCCGCCATGAGCCGAACGAAGGGCCTGCGCTCGAGTAACCGCACGATGCCTCACCGTGCGTGCGGCGACAAAGAACGAAGCACCGGCCGCGAGAAAATATCCGCCGGCGGCAGCGGGACCACCCTGCTTGCTGAGGATTCCCGCAGTGGCAGGCCCATAGGCCACCAACCCGAGGAAGGTCTGATTGCGGACAAAGACGTTACCGGCCGGCTGCGACACCTCGAGGCCGGTGGCCGCTCCCACGAGGCGTTCCCCACTGCGTCCGACCGCCACGACACCGGCTTCCACAGCGCGACGCAGGTCCATCACCAGCGCATCGCTCATCGCATAGCGCGCGAAGGATCCGTCCGTGCGCTGCGCCACCAGCACGATGCCACCGGCATCGCTGCGGTAGAGGCGCGCCTCGCGGAATGCACCGATCACCGGCCATGCCGGGACGGTGAGGGCGAAGCGAGTGGCCAGCGCGGGCGAAATGGCCATGATGCGCCCTGCTGAATCGAACGGAACTGATGATTCGATGACGGGAGCCGTCTGCGCTCCCAAGCTCGCCCACGGTGATGACGCCACGCGGCCGCCAATTGCGTGTCTGAGTACGTTCGGCAGAGCCTTCCCCACCGTAGCACGCAATACCCAAGTCAGCTCCGCACCAGGCATGTCACCAATGACCGGTGAGAAGAGGCTGGCGCAGAACGCGGCAATCGAGAGCGGCCCGGCTACCCGCCGGCCAGCAATAGGGGTCGGCGGGGGTGCGATTGGAGCGTCTGGGCCGCCTCGCATTGGCTGCATGACCTCACTCGATACAATGTCCTTCCCGCATTCCCTCGGTTCGGCGGACTCCGAATCCCGGGGAAAAAACGGGGAGAGTGGGATTCGAACCCACGGAACCGTTGCCGGTTCGCCGGTTTTCAAGACCGGAGCCTTAAACCACTCGACCATCTCCCCAGAGCTCCGCAATAACCTAGGGCAGGGTGTGGCAGAGCGGGAGCGCTCGGGGAAGGCCGTTCCGCCTTGGAGATAGAGAAACATCTCGCGAGGTGCGGTTCACCAGGCAGGATCTGCAGGAAGCGGATCCCCGTGAGGTCGAGGAGGCTGCGCGTGATGCGCAAGTGCCGTGCGTCGGACACGGTCAGGTTCGGATGGTGCCTCTGACCGGGTGGTGGCGGCATCCCTCCCGATGGCCTAGGCTTCAGCATGCCTGAACTTCGCAAACCATATTTGTTGTACCTGGGTGATGTGCAACATGCCCCAGACGCAAAGACCGCGTTTGGTCTGCGTGACTGGTGCCCCGACGATGTCGTGGGCGAATGGAGCCTTCCCACCGCTGCCGTGAGTCTGGGGCTCGAGCGGCTCTCGCCGGCCAACGCGGCTGCCCGCGGGGCTGGCAGCCTCCTGATCGGTATCGCGCCGATTGGTGGAAAGCTGCCAGAACACTGGTTGCCTGATCTCGAGGCCGCCCTTGCCGCTGGTTTGGACATTGTCAGCGGCCTCCATACCAGAC
>CAZPJX010000157.1:0-507 GCA_964586985.1 uncultured Gemmatimonas sp.
GACACCGACATCAGTACGGAATATTCATCGCTGATGTCGAAGGTGATGGCGAACGGCAACGACCGCATCAAGTTTCCCATCAACGAGCCGGCATCTGGCAAGAAGAAGTCCCAGATCGAGGAGTATCTCGATTTCTACCGTGGCCCAGGTGCGCAGCATCTCGCGCTGGCGACCGACGATATTCTGACCACGGTCACAGCGCTCCGGGATCGCGGCGTGGAGTTTCTCTCCGTGCCGACGTCGTACTATGCGGACCTGCAGGAGCGCGTCGGCAAGATCGACGAGCGGGTGGACGATCTGGCCCAGCTCGGCATTCTCGTTGACCGCGATCCCGACGGCTATCTGCTGCAGATCTTCACGAAGCCGGTGGAAGACCGTCCGACCCTTTTCTACGAGATCATTCAGCGCAAGGGCGCCACAAGCTTCGGGAAGGGAAATTTCAAGGCACTGTTCGAAGCCATCGAGCGCGAACAGGAACTCCGCGGCAACCTCTGAGGCGACGATGCC
>CAZPJX010000157.1:517-5965 GCA_964586985.1 uncultured Gemmatimonas sp.
CATCAATTGGGATCCATCCCCCGCAAGCGCCATATCGTCTTCCGTCGCCCCGATGGCGGCTTGTATGCGGAAGAGCTCATGGGTCACGAAGGCTTCGTTGGCACATCGTCCCTCCTCTATCACATCCACCCGCCCACATCGTTCAAGTCGGCACGCAAGGTGCGCGACGTCGTGTGGGAGGCGGATACCGACACGTCGCTGCGGCACCGTCATTTCCGGACAGCCCGCGCGAAGAAGGGCGGATCGGCGACGCTCGATCGCATCCCGATGCTCTTCAACTCCGAGATCGGCATGTCCTACGTCGAGCCTGACGTCACGGACACGCACTTCTATCGCAATTCACAGGCGGACGAAGTGGTGTACGTGGTGGAAGGCAGCGGTGTGCTCGAGTCGTTGTTCGGTGAGCAGCGCTATCGGGCGGGGGATTATGTTGTCATCCACCGCAACATCACCCATCGCTGGCGCCTGGATCCCGCGCAGGGCCCCACGAAGTTTCTGGTGATGGAAAGCGCGGGGCACGTGCGCACCCCCAAGCGGTACCGCAACGAATTCGGGCAGATGCTCGAAGGCGCACCGTTCTGCGAACGCGACATTCGTCGCCCCGAGCAGCTCGCACCGCACGATGAGAAGGGAGACTTCCCGGTACTCGTCAAGCAGTACAATCAACTCAACGAACTGGTGCTGGATCACCATCCGTTCGATATCGTTGGGTGGGATGGTTACTTCTATCCCTGGATCTTCAACATCCACGACTTCGAGCCGATCGTAGGCCGTATTCATCAGCCGCCGCCGGTGCACCAGACGTTCCAGGGTGACGGGTTCGTGATTTGCTCGTTCTGCCCGCGACCGTATGATTTTGATCCGGAAGCGATCCCGGCGCCGTATCACCACAGCAACATCGACTCCGACGAGGTGCTGTTCTACGCCTCCAGTGAGTTCATGAGCCGCAAGGGCATCGAGTATGGGTCGATCACGCACCACCCCGATGGTTTGCCGCATGGCCCGCATCCGGGTCGCACGGAGGCCAGCATTGGTGCAACCCACACCAATGAGCTTGCGGTCATGATGGATAGCTTCCGCCCGCTCCGGGTGGCGAAGCAGGCCATGCCCATCGAGGACGAGGCGTATCATCAGAGCTGGCTCGATACCCAGCACGCCGCCTTCAGTCCTCCGACCTCCTGATGTGGGTTTGATGTCGTGCTGATCCGTGTGTGCGACTCCTCCAATCGGGGGTCGCACATGCGGTGAGGCTTTGCAGCCTCCGGGCTGCGTGCAGGTTTCACGATTCGTACAGCCTTGGCAGATGCCCCGTTTTTCGAAGCGTTTCTCCGCGTTCCCGGTGTACCCGTTGGCCCACATCCCGGCGCGCAAGAAGGCGCTGCTCGCGGCTGGCATGGACGTGATCGATCTGGGGGCCGGCGATGCGGACCTGCCACCACCGTCTGGTGCCGTGGCGGCACTCCAGGCGGCCGCGGAGGTACCCGCCCTGCAGCGTTACGGTTTCGGGCTGGGGCACATCCCCTACCGCGAAGCCATTGCGGCGTGGATGCAGACCCGTTTTGCCCAACGCGTCGACCCGATCAGCGAGATCGTGCCGCTGCTGGGTAGCAAGGAAGGCCTGGCACACGTGGCATTCGCCTTTCTCGGGCCTGGTGATGTCGCGGTGATTCCCGATCCGGCGTATCAGGCCTACATCGGCGGCACGCTCATGAGCGATGCCACGCCGTATGTCTATCCGCTGCGTCCCCGCACGAAGTTCCTCATTGAACTCGAGGAGCTTCCCGCTGATGTGTTGGCTCGGACGCGCGTGGTGTATCTCAACTACCCCAACAATCCCACGGCCGCTATCGCGCCGCGTGACTATCTCGAGCGCGTTGTGCGTCTCTGCCGGGATCGGGATATCCTGCTCGTCTACGACAACGCGTACTCGGAGATGGGGTTCGATGGATATGTCCCGCCGAGCATCTTCGAAATCGAAGGCGCGCGCGAGGTGGCCATCGAGTTTCATTCGCTCTCGAAGACGTACAACATGACGGGGTGGCGCTGCGGATGGGCCGTGGCCGCGCCGGCGCTCGCATCGGCACTGAGCAAGGTGAAGTCCTTCACCGATACGGGACAGTACATGGGGATCCAGGCCGCTGGCGTCGCGGCGATCGAGAGCTGGGCTGACTTCGTGCCCGGAAATCGGGCTGTGTTCGCCGAGCGACGGGATGCGTCGGTCACGGCGTTCCGTGCGCAGGGATTCGCGTGCGAGGTTCCGCAGGCCACGATGTATCTGTGGATTCCGCTCCCCGAGGGAATTGCCAGCGCGGACTTTGCGGATCGCCTCCGGGAGGAGCATGGGGTGATCGTGATGCCGGGTTCGGGGTTCGGCGCGGGCGGAGAAGGGTTCTTTCGCGTGTCGTTCATTCAGTCACCCGCGCGCATTACGCAGGCGGCCGAGCGCGCCGGTCTCATGCTGCGCACCATGCTGGCGGAGCTGGGGGGGCCGTGACGGAGCGACCGCTGCGAGTCGGTCGCACGGCCGGAGGGACCGCGAAGGCCAGGCGAAGCTGGCATAACCACCGCTCCTGGGCCGCGCTCCTGTCGGCGCTCGGGGTCCTGGCGTGCCACGGCAGTGCACCTCCCCAGGTGAATGCGCCGACGGTGTCAACGTCCAGCCCCGTCGCTGCCCCGGTTCCTTCGGCGCCTGTCTCCGGCGACCGCTCGGATGTAGTGCCAGCGACCCCTCCAGTCGCATCGACCGTGAGCGCGGAACCGCCGCCGGTGCTGCGGGAGTTTCGGGGGGTGTGGGTGGCGAGCGTGGCAAATATCGACTGGCCCAGCAAGCGGACGCTCTCCACGGCGGAGCAGCAGGCCGAGTTGCTCGCGCTCTTCGATCGGGCGGCGGAACTTCGGCTGAATGCGGTCATCTTTCAGGTGCGGCCGGCTGCCGATGCGCTGTATGCCTCAAGCATCGAGCCGTGGTCGGAGTATCTCACCGGCGAGCAGGGGAAGAAGCCGGATCCCTACTGGGACCCTCTGGCCTTCGCCGTTCGCGAAGCACACGCGCGCGGCATGGAGTTGCACGCCTGGTTCAACCCATATCGTGCACGGTTCTCCGATGCGAAGTCGCCGCTGGTGTCCACACACATCGCCCGAACGAATCCTGCGCTTGTGAAATCGTACGGCGGCTACCTGTGGATGGACCCGGGCGAGCCGGCTGTGCGCGCGCGAACGCTGCGGGTGGTGCTGGATGTCGTGAAGCGCTACGACATCGACGGGGTGCACATCGACGACTATTTCTACCCCTACCCGGTGACCACGCGCCGCGGGACCCCCATCGATTTCCCTGACGCATCGAGCTGGGCCAAGTATCGGAAACGGGGGGGTACGCTGTCCCGTGCGGATTGGCGACGCGAGAATGTGAACCTGCTCGTGCAGGAACTCTACGAGGGCATTCACAAGACCAAGCCATGGGTGCGCTTCGGGATCAGCCCATTCGGTATCTGGCGCCCTGGGTACCCCGATCAGATCCGGGGCCTTGACGCCTATGAAAGACTTTATGCGGACGCTCGGAAGTGGCTGCATGAGGGATGGCTGGATTACTTCACGCCGCAGCTGTACTGGCCGACGACCAAGAAGGAACAGGCCTATCCGGTGCTGCTCGACTGGTGGGCATCGGAGAATATTCAGGATCGCCACCTGTGGCCCGGGAACTTCACCTCGCGGGCGGGCGGGCGCGGCTCCGGCGCGTTCTCCGTGGCGGAGCTCCTGGAACAGATCCGGGTCACGCGCCTCAGTCCCGGTGCGTCAGGGAATGTGCACTTCAGCATGAAGTCGTTCCTCGACAATCAGGCGGGAATGAATGACTCCCTGCGTACGGAGCTGTACCTGACGCCAGCGCTGCCACCGGCTTCTCCCTGGCTCACCGCAGCGCCGCCGGTTTCGCCGATCACACGGCTTGTGCGTGACGGTGGATTGTGGCGCGTGGAACTCTCGGCGACTGGTCCTTCGATGCCCTGGCAGTGGCTGCTTCGCCTGCGGACGGATTCGGCATGGGTTTCCATGCTCCTGCCCGGAAGCACGACGCGGTGGACCGTGCCGCCTTCGCTCGGCGCGAATGCCATTGCCGTCACGGCATTGAACCGGGTTGGCATCGAGAGCGCGACCCTCACCCTGCCACTCGTGTCACCGCCGACGACTGGTGGCGACGCGTCAACTCGCCGCTCGTCGGCGACATCCGGTATCGACGCGAAGTCGTTTCGGAGTGGTACCGTGCCACAGCCCTCTCCTGCAGTCTTACCGGGACGTCATGATGCCCGCTGAACGCTTGCCGCTTTATTACCGGATGACATCCGGTATTCGCATCACCGTGCGCCCTGCGTTTCTCCGCGAGCGGTCCAATCCACTGCTGGGCCAGTTCGTTTTCGCCTATCACATTCGCATCGAGAATGTCGGGGATCAGGCGGCGCAGCTTCGGTCCCGTCGCTGGCTCATCCACGATGAATCGGTCGGCGATTCCGTGGTGGAAGGGGAGGGCGTCGTGGGTGAGCAGCCCCACCTGTTGCCAGGGCAGGTGCATGAGTACCGCTCCTTCTGTGTGCTCAAGGCACCACACGGCTGGATGGAGGGCAGCTATCGCTTCGTGCGCGATGACGGGAGCTCCTTCCAGGCGGTGATCCCCCGGTTCCTGCTGGCTGCCGAGCCGCGCGCCGATACGGTTTCCTGAACCGACCGTGCGTGCCACCGCGGTGCTGAGTCTCCCGGTGTCGCACCGCACGGCAGCGAAGACCATTGCGCGCACGCACCGGCTCAGGGGTCGAGCGACTCCACCGGAATCACATCGTGCATTGGTCCATAGAGCGTCGCAAACAGCGAAGGCTCCAGCAGATCCCGCACGAGCAGCGCCAGGAGCGCCGCCAGTGCCGGCTCCGCTACCGGATCGAGGGTAGCAAGCGCTTCGTCGGGCGATGCGGTCTCCGGAAGCGGGGCGATGTCCGGGCGATGGACGAGCTGCAGGAGCGGGCCCGCAACGGCCTCCTGCGCGGCGCTGCGGCCACTGCGCTCGACAACCGTGGCGAGCGTGGTCTCTGCCTGACGCCAGCGGCGTGTATCAGCCAACGCAGCATAGGCCATGGATGCCTGTGTCCGTTCGGAGGGGCCTATGGCGGCCAGGCGCACGAGGAACTGCCGGATCGTGGCCGTTGCGGGACCATAGGGTTGGGGACCCAGCGAGGGCCCGGAGGCGGAGGAATCGCTCGTCATACGGTGGGGAGCGTGTGCACACACGGGAGCGGCCGCTGACCGCCGACCCTGCGGTTACTGGCACAGAGGTGCGGCTGGCCGCTGACAGGGCTTGTCGTGTAGATTAGTCAGGTTACCGCCGGAGCGACTCCCGCACCGGCTTCACCGTAGGGACAGGGCAGCAACATACATGGGGAAACAGGACGCGATAGAACTCGAAGG
>CAZPJX010000158.1:0-5934 GCA_964586985.1 uncultured Gemmatimonas sp.
TGAGGCCGGTCTGGTCAACACCTTCGCTGGCATCGAATTCGCATTTGGCATGTCGGTGGAGCGCGCCACAAGGTTCACCACCCAGACCATCACGGTCGACGAACCCAGTCAGCTCCGCGCGACATCTGCCGGCGCCGGTCGGCTCGTGAGCTCCCACTCCGTCCGCACCATGCAGCGCCGAGATCTCGCCACCGGCATCGCGTCTGTGGGATTCAATACCGGCGCCACCACATGGCTCCTCTCGGTCACGGCACCTGTGGCCCAATGGATCAGCGCCGACGAACTCGCGCCGGCTGTCCAGGCCATTCCGACCGTCGCATCACTGGCCGTGGTGCAGCCTGTGACCGGTTGGCTGTCGCTGGTGGGGGCCGCTGCGAGCAACGCGGCCACGGTGGGTCCCAACGCCTTGCAGGATCAGGTGAATCGCCCGGAGGGCCACGGGAACCGGAGCTTTTCACCGGTTGTCGCGCTGGGGATCCGTATCTCCCGTCTCCCCGGCCGCGATCACGATGGAACACCCGGTGGCATCCTGACCTTCGAGACTCGCACCCTCGGGACCGTGGATTCCCTATCCATCGAGCAGGGATCGCTGGATCGCGATCATGACGAGACCGACACCCTGCGGGTTGTGCTGCTCATCGATGCGCCGCGCGCGGAGTCGGTGGAACTCATGGGTGACGCCACCGCATGGACGGTGACGCAAATGCGCCGGCACCCCAGCGGGCGTTGGCGGGCCGAGCTCAAGCTGGCCCCGGGCATGCACCGCCTCATCGTGCGCTCGGATGGGGGCAAATGGGTGGCACCACCGGGTCTGCCCGTCGGCAACGACGACTACGGTACACCGGTTGGGATGGTGCTGATCAGGTCTCCGCGGCACTAGGCCGCTCCGCCGGGCCGTTACCGCAGCACGCACTCGCCGCCTACCGTCCGTTCTTCACCCGGATCACTTGCGTGGTGCTGTCCGTTTCCCCCGCCCCACTGACCATCAGCGTGAGTTGATAGTCGCCGGCAGGGACTGACGGAAAGTTGAGTGTCAGACTGCGTCCGGCTCCGCCATCCGGACGGCCATTGTCGTTGTACTTGATCGACACGGGCGTCAGTGCCTTCGAGAGCCCGATGGCACTGCCCAGCCGCTGGAAGAACCCTGCCCCCAGGCGCGTCGCGCGCAGCGAGACCTGCAGCGGTGCCGACGGACTGGCCGAGCGGTACATCTCCCAGTAAATGCCGATCGTTGTGCCGCCCTCGATCTCCGTCGAGCCATACGCCTGTGCCGCGTTGCGCTCCAGCGTGGGGGTTGGCGACGCATCCCCGCGCTGCAGCAGCAGGTAGTCGGATAGTCTGGCGTCACGCGGTAGCGGATCGATGGTATTCCGAACCCGTGCGGCGCGCTTGGCGACAGGCGCCAACACCTCCACACTCGCAAGCATGCGCGACATCACCGGGGCGAGCAGTGCACCGTTTGCCGTCGCACTGTCCTTGATCACCTGCACCGCCGGCCGCCCATCAAAGGCATCGAGCGTGAGTGCCGCCGTGTAGGGCGCACGGCCCATCTCCAGATCACGCATCAGGCGGTACCCACCCGCCAGCACCGTGGTATCTCCTCCACGACGGAAGCGCGCAAACTGATGCGGCAGCGCACCGTACCCCGCTGCATAGCGCGTCGCATAGCGCATGCGCGCCTTCTTGCGGTTTGGCTCCCAGTCCGACGCTGTGGCACCCGTGGGATTCGCAATCGCCGATATCGCCGGCATGAAGTCGTAGCTCGGTGTGGGCTCATGGCCAATCACCTGCGGCGGACGCGGGTCGGCGGCACCGCCGTTCTGCACTGACCACGCCGTGGGCCACCCGTACCGCAGCTGCGACTCCAGCAGGTCATCGCCCCACTGCAGGTCATAGGGAATACGGCCCAGCGAGTGCACACGGGACACGGTGAAGCGCGAGTACCACTCGTTGCTGATATCGTTGCCCGTCAGCATCCAGAGCGGCTGCGCCAACCGGAGAATGCGAGCATTCTCCGGCGCACGACCCGCACAGCCCAGTGCCTTGTAGCTTTCGTGCATGGCCGGATCAAGCCACAACGTGAGGTCCGTCCACGTGCAGCGCTGAGCGTCGGGCATCTCAGCGAGCGCGCGATCAAACGCCCGCGTGGCATCAGCGTGACGATTGAGATTGTGGAGCGCCAATCCCTCAAGTGCCGCGCACCACCACGCCGTCCCTGCGCAGGCACGCGCAGCCGTGAGTGCCAGATCAGGCTGTTGCCCTTCAACAGCATACCGCACACGCATGCCGCTGACCCAATCGTCCTTCGGGTTCTCCGCTTGCGCCCGTGCGAGAAGGTCCAGCAACTGTTCTCGCTCCAGACGGGCATCGGCACGCTCCGCCGGCGGCGGGACATCGCCGTTGTTGTTCCAGTAACAGATACGACCCAGCGGCACCTCACACGAGGCATCCGCGCCACCGTTGTAGAAACGCAGTCCCAAACGGTGACTCCGTTCGAAGGCATCCTGCTGCGTACGCGCTTCCGCGCCCAGGGTCCCGATGCTGGCCGCCGTGCCACGCAGCGGATCGGCGGTGCGGGACGCGGCACGTGTCGTATCGGCGTTCGCCGCACCGGACGGTACGCCACCCGAGGTACCCTGTGCGTACAGCACAGTCGGCCCCAGAATGGCGACCCCGACGAACCACATGCTCGCGACCATACGTCGCAGGGTCACGAATGAACGGAGAATCTGATCCACGGGTCCTGACTGCTGAGGAGATGCTGACGAGGAATCACCTGTTCCGGGAACGCCCACGGGATCAGAAGGTGAACTTCAGACCCGCGGTCAGCGCAAAATTGTGTGCAAGGTTCCCTTCGGCACGGAAACCGATGGCATCCTTCGAGTTGAACTTGCCGATCCAGTCCTTGGCCTGCAGGCGCACGGCCATCCCCGGCGTGAACCCGACATCCACCCCTACCCCCAACGTGTAGGCAACGTTCGTGGCACGCACGTTGAAAACCTTGGCGCTGATGTCGTTCGTCATGCCGCCGATGCCAGCAGTCGCGAATGCGGCGATGCCCTCCGGACGTGCCGCCAGTCCGCCCACCTCGATGCCCGCATCGTACATCCACGCATCGGCCGATCCCACGTTGACACCACCAAGGAGCGGCAACCCTATGCGCAGATCGCCAGAGGCATAGGCCAGGCTACCGGTCAACGCAAATCCCTTCGTCAAGGGCACGCTGCCCTGTACGCCGAAAGCGGGCCCGTTGCTGTTCTTCAGGCTCGTACCCACCGGGCCCTCATACCAGTTCCCGGCAATGAGAAAGCCGGCAAACGGCGTGAGCGAGGCTGCGGAGCCCGACTGCGCGGCCAACGGCATGCCAAGGCAGGCGGCAAGAGATGCAATCGCCACAGCGGTGCGGCGAACGAAGACTGCGTTCATCAAGAAAACTCCAGAAGGTGACGCGAACATCCCGTGCAGGGAGCGCGCCAGCACTCCACAGCGGGTCGCATTTCATAACTACCCATGTAGCAACGACTTTCCGAAAGCTAACCAGTGGGGTCCTGTTCCGCCGTCCACTATTGTGGACAGCCCGTTTACCAGACTGAGGGCAGCGCTCAATAGCAGCTCGATGGTGAATCGGCGCCCGACTCCCTGTCCGAGTATTGCTAGTTTCCAAGCCTATGATCCCGTCTCACGAAACGCTTCACGCGACGCAGGCAGCGGTGGTCCGTCCGGCGGTTGTGCTGCTCTCCGGTGGTCTCGACTCGGCCACCACGCTCGCCATCGCGCAACGCGATGGCTACACCCCCTGCGCCATGACCTTCCGGTATGGGCAGCGCCACCACGGGGAGATCGAAGCGGCCCGCCGAGTCGCAGCCGCACAGGGAGTTACAAAGCACGTCGTGGTCGACATCGATCTCAGACAGTGGGGCGGCTCGGCGCTTACCGCCGAGGTGGAGGTTCCCAAGGACCGCAATGTCGATCAGGCCACGAACGAGGTTCCCATCACCTACGTGCCGGCACGCAACACCATCTTCCTGTCTTTTGCATTGGCCTGGGCGGAGACACTCGGAGCCGACGCCATCTTCATCGGCGTCAATGCGCTGGACTACTCGGGCTACCCGGATTGCCGGCCCGAGTACGTGGCGGCCTTCGAGACCATGGCGAACCTTGCCACGCGCGCCGGCGTGGACGGCACGCAGCGCCTGACCATCCATGCCCCGCTGCAACATCTCACCAAGGCGCAGATCGTGTCCCTCGGCACCTCTTTCGGCGTCGACTACGGCCTGACCACCAGTTGCTACGATCCGGCGGCGGACGGCGCTGCCTGTGGACATTGCGATGCCTGCCAGCTGCGACTGCGCGGCTTTGCAGAGGCCGGCCTTCGCGACCCCATCGCCTACGCCGGTTGAGGGGCGCATGGCCTACACTGTCAAGGAATGCTTCTACACGCTGCAGGGCGAAGGCGTGAATGCCGGACGAGCGGCGGTGTTCTGCCGGTTCTCCGGATGCAATCTCTGGACCGGCCGTGAAGCGGATCGACACAAGGCCACTTGCACGTTCTGCGACACCGACTTCGTCGGCATCGGAGCCGATGGGGGGCGGTTTGCCACCGCGGAGGCGTTGGCGATCTTCGTGCGGAGTCACTGGCCCGCCAATGCGCCGGAAGATGTGCGCCCCTTCGTGGTGTGCACCGGCGGCGAACCGCTGCTGCAACTCGATGCCGAGGCCGTCGAGGCCCTGCACGCTCGGGGATTTGAGGTGGCCGTGGAAACCAATGGCACCCAGCCCGCGCCTCCGGGACTCGACTGGATCTGCGTCAGTCCGAAAGCAGACGCCCCGCTGACGCTCACACACGGCGATGAACTCAAGCTCGTTTTTCCCCAGCCGCTGGCCCAACCGGAACGCTTCGAAACGCTGGACTTCACCCATTTCCTCCTGCAACCAATGGACGGGCCGCAGGTCGAAGCGAACACCCGCGCGGCGCTTGCCTACTGCCTGGCGAATCCGCGCTGGCGACTCTCGGTGCAAACGCACAAGGTGGTGGGGATACGCTAGGTCTTGCGGGTGAAAAGCCCCAAGTGGTAAGACTGAACGATTCGTGCTGCTCGCGTCATGCAGGTCAGATCCCTGCCCTCACAACCCGCTCTGCTCATGCACCCGTTCCGTCGATCATCCCTGACGGCGTGCCCGGCCTTCGGGTCGGCATTCCCCAGCGCGCGTGGCATCACGCGTGCCATCCGCAGGCTGGCGTTCGGCGCAGTGCTGCTGCCGCTGATGAGTCCCCTGACGGCGCAGAATGTCCCGGCGTCGCTGTCGATGCCCACCAAGCCGGCACCGACCGTCAACCCGGCCATTACCACGCCCGAGAAATTCTTCGGCTTCCGCATGGGCGCGGACCGCAAGATGGCGCGCTGGGACAGGATGATCGAGTACTACAACCTGCTCGCCAAGCAGAGTCCGCGCATCAAGGTGGTGAACATGGGGCCCACCTCCATGGGCAACCCATTCCTCGCGGTATACATCTCGGCGCCAGCCAATCTGGCAAGGCTCGAGACGTACAGAAAATGGAATCTCGAGCTCGCCGATCCCCGCGGGATTCCCGAATCGGAGATCCGTCGCGTGGTGCTGCAGGGCAAGGGCGTGGTGCTGCAATCCATGAGCATGCACGCCAATGAGATCGGCGGTTCACAGATGGCACCGGAACTCATCTACGATCTCGTGGCGCGCACCGACGCAGAGGCTCGGCGCATCCTCGACAACGTCATCTCCATCATGGTGCCCAGTTTCAATCCGGACGGGCAGATCCTGATGACGGACTGGTACAACAAGTACCTCGGAACCCCCTACGAAGGCTCCGTCTACCCGCGCTTGTATCAGAAGTACGTGGGCCATGACAACAACCGCGATGCGATGATGGCCAACATGGTGGAATCGCAATACATG
>CAZPJX010000159.1:0-5923 GCA_964586985.1 uncultured Gemmatimonas sp.
GGCTGCCGGCGAAGGGCGGATTGGCCAGCACCAGCGTGTACTTCTCCTCCTCGCCCGCGTGATCCTGCGCCAGCGAGTCGCGGTAGCGGATGTCCGGGCTCTCCACGCCGTGCAGCAGCATGTTCATGCTGCCGATGCGCAGCATCGTGTGGTCGAAGTCGAAGCCGTGGAACATCCGGTGGTGGAAGTGCTCGCTCTGCTTCTTGTCGTGCAGCAGGTTCGGGTGCCGCTCGCGCAGGTACTCGCCCGCCGCCACCAGGAAGCCGGCCGTACCGCAGGCCGGGTCGCAGATCACGTCGGTGGGGCGCGGTGCCGTGAGTTCCACCATCAGCTGGATGATGTGGCGCGGCGTGCGAAACTGACCGTTCTGACCGGCGCTCGCGATCCTGGCGAGCATGTACTCGTACACGTCGCCCTTGGTGTCGCGCTCCTCCATCGGCACGTGGTCGAGCAGGTCCACCACCCTAGCCAGCAGCGCCGGCGTCGGAATGGTGAACCGCGCGTCCTTCATGTGGTGCGCGTAGGTGGAGTCGCCGTCGCCGAGCTGGCGCGCGAGGTCGGTGCGCAGATAGGGGAAGACATGCTCGCCGACCACCGTGAACATGTCGGCGGGGGCGAAATGCTTGAAGCGCGACCAGCGATAGTCCTCGTAGGGCCGCTTCCTCGCGTCCTTGCCCTCGGGGAACACGCGCCGCGCCATCGGCTGCTTCAGCCGGTTGGCCTTGTTCTCCTCCAGGGTGTGCAGATCGTCGAGGCGGCGGATGAAGAGCAGGTAGGTGATCTGCTCGATCACCTCCAGCGGGTTCGAGATGCCGCCAGACCAGAAGGAGTCCCAGATGCGGTCGATCTGGCTCTTGATGTCGCCGGTGATCATGCGATGAGTCTCGCTCGCTGTCTCCTAGCGGTCAATGCTGCCTCGCGCCGGTTCTGAGAGGAGGCCCGAACCGAAGGGCGGTCGGGTGTGCCTAACGCGGAGCTCTGCAGCAACGCGTTCAACTAGAGCGCGCGAAGCGCGCCATCACGCCTTCCGCAGAGTTGAGTTAAGCGGCCACATGGAGTTCAAGGGACGGCCGCAGGAACTCCGGCGCGAAATCCGCACCGTTTGGCCACGCAATGGTGTGTACGTCGGGGTCAATGCAGACCTGACTGAATAGGGCGGGATCGCGTAGCGGTGCGAATATCGGCCCTTCCAGCTCGTCGCCGAGATCAATCTCGCCGACGGTTCCATCATTGAGTCGAAGCCACAGGCGGTGCACCTCGCAAACCGCCAACGATGCCCCACAGTCATCCCGCCCTGCGTCGCGAGGTCCTCTCCAATCACCGATGATCGCTTGCTTTGGTATGCGCCCACTCCCGGCCGCGTACCGTCACACGCGATCCACGCGCCTCGCCTCGGAGGCTTCAGCAACCGGCACGGCTATCGGCTGCGCCACCCCTGCCCCTAGTCGGCCTTCCGCAAGCCGGCCCTGATCGCTCATCACCCGGGTCAGAAAGCGCTGCCCTTCACCGATTCGCTCCGTCTCTATGGCAATGGATTCGACGGCCTGCGCCATCTGGTCCAGTCGGTCGATCACCTCCCGAGGTACCGGGGCCACGACGGTGGCACCTCGCTTCCAGATGCGACGGGCAAAGGCCACGGCCAGCGGACCCAGCACGAAGATGATGAACACGATCGGGATCGCCGTGATCTCTTCGGGTGGGCCGTTCCGCGGCTCAGGCGGTCGCTCAACAATCGCTCCGGGAACCGCCGCCGCCTTGGAGACGGCCAGATCGGCCTGCGAGAGCTGACCTTCGACCGACGAGATGCGCGCGTCCGTTTCCTTGAGACGCGCTTCGAGGCCAGTCCGATCTGCGGTGGTGATCTCTGTGGAACGCAGGTCGTTCGAGATGTCGCTTCGCTGCTCGCTCAGCCGCTCAAGCTGGTTCTGCAGTTCCCGTCTCTGCGCCACGAGACCTGTATAGATAGCCTCGGCACTGGCGGGGCCCACCGGTACGGTGATCGGGATCGCAGGAACCTGCCCAGCCGCCGGAAGGGCGGGCGGAACAGACGGTGCTGGTGGGGCAGACGGCGAGGGCTGATAGCCTGGCATCGAGTCGCGGGAAGGCGGGCACGAGGAAGATGACGTCCCTACGATCCCCACAACCGCCGGTTTCGGCAACCCATCAACCACGGCACACTGACCGGCGCCCCTGCCGACCCGCCGAACCCTCTGTCATCCGGAGACACTCAAGGGCATCCGGGAAGCCTCCCGAGAGATTTCCGGGCGGCAAGCTTCACTGATGGACCGGCAGCCAGTTGACTCCGCAGCCTATCCGGGCGATCTATTAAGGCTCTCGCCTGTAGAGCGAGCCGGTGGCGGCCCCAATGCAGCTCGCGGTCCGACCCTCCGGTCACCCCATTCAAGAACGCGCTCACCGCCGGCAATGGTGGCGCACGCTGGAGTCACGATGGCCAAAGAAGGCATTCATCCGCCGTATCATCCCGTGGTCTTCAAGGACGCCTCCACGGGCGCGCTGGTGCTGACCCGCTCGACCATGACGAGCGAGTCCAAGATCAAGCTCGAGGACGGCAACGAGTATCCGCTGGTCCTGCTCGAAATCACGAGCGACTCGCACCCGTTCTACACGGGTACGCAGCGCCTCATCGATACGCAGGGTCGCGTCGACAAGTTCAAGAAGCGCTACGGCCGCTAGGTCTGGCCGGTCCTGCGGTGGCCATCGGCCGCCGCGGCACTCCAAACGCTGCACACGAAGCCCCGCCCTTCCGGCGGGGCTTCGTGTCTCAGGCCTGCTTCACTCGGGTGGCTCACTTCCCGTCAGGAAGGCCGTCAACAGTATCACAACGACGGCCAGGCCCAGTTCGAGACGTACGGTCTGCCGAAGCGGCGACGCTCCGGCCTGGATACGGCGGCGGTGCTTCGCGCCAAGGGCGAGAGTGATCAGGACTATCACCACCTTCGTCGCCAGGAGACGGCCGTATCCCGACGCGAGGAGGGTTGCGGGATTCGGAGGGCCGAGAATCCGAAGGCCGCTCAGCAGGCCGGTACCCAGCGCCAGGGGCGCAGCAATCGTGGCGATTCGGCTCACGCGCTGCCAGCGGGCGAAGGACGCCGCTGGCGACGCGGGAGAGTCTGTGGCATTCCCCATGCCGTCGTCGGCAAGCGCCTGCAGCAGCGCGCCTATCCAGGTCCCCATCGAGAGCACATGGGCCGCATCGAGCAGGCGTGCGCCCAGTGGCCAACGCTCATCGGCGTTGGCGTGACCCAGCCCTCCCAGGGAATAGCCCACGGCCAGCACGCCCACCCAGAGCAGAGGCGTTGAGAACCGGCCAGGGACCCGAAACAGCGCTAATGCCGTCAGGGCGCAGCCAACCGCCAGTGGCCCCCAGTTTCGTCCCCAGCCACTGTCCAGCAGCGTAGCCGCCTCGAGCAGTGGAATCTCCAGCGCCGCCAACTGCGCGTAGAGCCAGACCAGTGGTGCAAGCAACAAGGCCGCACCAGCGCCGAAGCCTACCACACGTCGCTGCGGCGATAAGAACGAGGGCATGCCAGCGGCGCCCGGTACCCCCGGCGCTCTGGATGGAGCGGGCAGCACGGCCTCACCCATGGCGGTGATCGTCCCAGCATAGAGCAGTGCCTTCGCAACCACCGCCAGATCAGCCATTACCTGGACAGTTTCACTGTGAACCGATAGCTGCCGTCCACGACATGGCCATCGGTAGACATGGCCTTCCAGGTGACGGTGTAGCTGCCGTCTCCGGGGGCTTTCACGAAGGTCGCCACGAGCGGATCATCGCGCCGACTGCCACGCGTTGGCTTGGCCGTGGGGACGGCAGCGCCCTTGGCATCCGTCACAGCGATACGCGAGGTCGCCAGATCGGCGGGTTCGCTGAGCCACAGTTTCACCGCCTCGGGTGGCGTGGCGAGTGTGGTGTCCTTGGCCGGGAACGAGGCCTTGAGACGAAGGTGAGGCAGCATGCCGGCCTCTGATACGACGGGCAGTGACAGGGTCAGAGCCAGGGCGATCAGTGCGACCAGTACGGCCCAGGGGCGACGAAGCAATTGGTTCATCGTAAGGAGTAATGAAGTGCGGTGAATGGGCAGAGCGCAGGTCACCTGCAGCAGGTAATGCCGAGGCGGCGTGCGATGCATGAGCGTCACGAACCGGTGGACCCAGGGCCGAGGCCGTGGCGTCGACCGGTCACTCAGATCATCCGCATGGGAGGAGCAGTCGCCGGCGGTTGTGCAACATCAAGGCGCGGCACCGGCTGGAGACGCTGGCCTTCGCGTGGCTCTGACGCGACCGCATCCGATACCACAGCGGTGATACTGACCGCGGAAGGGGCGAGCTCGATTCCCGGGGCCGCACAGCAGTGTGCGCCACATTCACAATCAGGGGCTGAGGGCCCGGGCAAGGACGCCGGCGCTGACGACTCCGGCGAAATGCCATGCTGCGCGTGCTCAACCGGCGGCGCCATCGACGCCGTCGCGACCCCCTCGGCCTCACCTGAGGCACCAGCGGCCAGATGGGCTGCATGCATGGTACCGGTGGCAACAGCAGCACTTACGTGGGGGGCGTGATGCGGGCACGTCGGCTGGAGTGGGAGCGCGAGCCGCGCCACCATCCAGACCATCGCCAACAGGGGTCCAGCCCACGGCGCTCGTGCGGATCGCATACAGAATCGTAGGAGATTCCGGACATCGGTGTCAATTGTGCCCCGTTGCGCAGTCCTTCCCCTTCCTGACCTTTCGGCCCCTCCAAACCTGTTCCCGGATGGCTGCTATCGATATGTCATTACCAACAACCCCCGATATCAGTGCTGATGCGTCGTCAGCCCCGCCCGCAGCGGCTCGAGAAACTCACGGATCCCCGACCTGCCGAGTACCCATACAAACAGGAGCAGGAGAACCCCCGCAGCCAGCACCGCGGGCTGATTGCCGGCGCCCTGCGCCAGCCCGCTCCCCGCGTCAGCTCGCACCCGCTCCCCCACCAGATTGAGCGCAAAGCCACTGACCATGGCAATGGCGGGACCGCTAACCAGCGCGCGCACGCTGCGCGGCATACTGCGTGGCATACCAGCACGGGCAGTGGCCGCCAGATACCCGCGTACACCCGGTAGCGGGCCGACGAGCAGCATGGCCAGGACGGCCCCCGGGGACACGCCAGCAACAAGCAGCACGGCACCCACGGGCACGAGGGCGGCCGCATGCAGGCTTCCCACCGTCGCAAGCAGGGTCAGCGCCACGACATCGAATCCCCCCGGAAGGCGCATCAACCAGGACCCTTCGAGCACAGGGGTGAGCACGGCGGCAGAAAGCAAACCCAATGCTATCCAGGGGGAGGACTGCGCGACGGCGGTCATCACGACCTGCTGGGGCTCGCGTGGCTTCGTGTTTGCCGGCGTTGCGGCCGAAACCCCGTCAGACGGTGGCGCCGGAGCCGCCGCCGAGAAGATGAACTGCGCCAGGGCGAGACGCACTATCGCAATGGCAACGCCAAGCAGGGGTACCGACAGCAGTGCGGCCTCGAGCGACAAGGCACCATTTGCCGAACCTCCTCCACCATCGGGCGCGACGACGATACCGAGAATCCGGAGGGGCCGACCGCGAAGCGCCGCACCCGTTGCCAGGATCGCGATGGCGCCATAGGCGAACAGCACGGCCGGCGCAGAGGCCAGCACCAGCCGCCAGAGGACCTGACCCAGCGCCATCGCGTGCTCGCCCTGCGCTTCCGCATTGAGGAATTCCAAGGCGAGGACGACCGCCAACCCCAGCAGGGATCCTGCCCCATTGCTGCGGTTCAGCTCAGGTTCCGGGACACCCCGCGCACGAGCTGCCTGCCCGTGAGCGTGATGGTGCGCGTGCTCGCGTTCGTGTTCGTGTTCGTGTTCGTGTTCGTGTTCGTGTTCGTGTTCGTGTTCGTG
>CAZPJX010000160.1:0-5920 GCA_964586985.1 uncultured Gemmatimonas sp.
TACATCCCGACAGTGCGAGAACTGCGCAGTTCACTGGCACCGTTCCTGATGGGCGGCGTGAGTTTCACCCGGACCGTGGCCGTGACGATGTCACCTGTCTTCGAGACCGATTTGGTCTCCAGGTAGACCGGTGTCCCAACGGAGGTCTTGCCAATTTCCCTGAGCGCAGCGCCGGCGGTCTGGGCGGTGAGGGGCAGCGGGCAGAAACCCTGAGACAGCACCAGCACCACGGCCAACCAGCCAGCTCGTCGCGTCGGTACAGCCGGAGCAGTGGGCACTGTTGGCGCCGCTGCGGCGAGTTCAAGGCGTGGCGCCACTCAGCGTCTCCTGCGGGCGGTTGAGTCGGGTACGAAAACGAATGGCAACTGCATGACCTGTTGCACGACCTTGCCACCGCGCGTGGCGGGCGTGAACTCCTGTTGCTGAACGGCACGTCGCACGGGTTCGACAAAGTGGCGATGCGAGGCCGTGACGGCACTGAAGGTCTCCATCATCGCACGCCCCTTGGCGTTCACCACGAACTCGGCGAGCACTCTCCCCGGGGTCTGTTCCTCGAACAGCGAATCGGGATAGACCGGTCGGACCAACTCGGAAGAGTCGGGACGGGCCGCAACGTCCACGTCGGTCGACAGGAACGCCTCGCCCTTGTCGATCAGGGTCATGACGAGTGCCACAGGAGTCGGTGCGTCCTGCTTTCGCTTTGGCGGGCGCGCCTCACCGTGCTTGGACCACAGCACAATGGTGCCGCAGGAGCTGCTCATGTGCTCGTTGCCCTGAAATTCCACCGGGACAGTGGCTGGCCCGCTGTAGACCTCAATCCCGTCGAAGGTGCGGGGGTCGAAATTATCGAGATCCACCTCGCCGGCGTACAGGGGCTGCCCGTCGAGCCAAACCAGCGGTGCACAGACGCTGTTGCGCACGCGCACCCGGTTGATGGGCCCGAAGGACTCGATTCGTATGCCTGGCACTGAGCGAAACACGTCGGTCATGTGCATGGCGTTCCGGCGCTCGAGATCCTGCGCGGTGAAGAAGCGGCCGCCGCCGTTGGTTTGCTGGCGTCGGAAGAAGCCGCCCATCGGTCCGTTCAGATCGCGGCGACCCAGCACGCGCACTGCCGCGAGCTCCACGGCCACGCGCGTGAGGCGCAGCGTTATCTGTGGTGTCCCAACCGGCAATATGGTGACCGGAACCGAGTCTGGGCGAAAGCCAATGCGGCGGGCGTGCAGCCAGCCGCGGCCTGCCGGAGCGTTCGGGAAGACGAGATGACCGTTGTCGTCTGACTCCGCGAGCAGTTGATTCGGTGCCCGCTCGATGGCCAGACGTACCGAGGCACCGCCAAGCGGGGTCCCCTCGGCGGTCACGATCGCGGCCTGCAGCGAGTGCATCGCGCTGTCAGTCCCCGCCCGAGCCTTGGCTCCGGCGCTCCCGGCCGCCCCATTCGTCGCACTGGCCTGCGCCTGCACAGCCAGGGGGGCGAGATGCACGACACCGCAGAGCATTGCGGCGGAGAGCATCAGAGGTGGGCGGGGGATGACGCGCATTGGCGACGCGGGTTGGTGGGGTCGCTGCGGCAGACTGCTTCTGGAATCTTGTGGACCACCATCGCCTGAGCAAGCGCGCGTGGGACGAATGCATCAGAAACTTGCTTCTACGCCGCTGCTGTTGTCTCGTTCCCGTTGGGCGTACGCAGACCACCGCGTATCCCGATACGCCGTCCACCGCGCGTCCCAGTGATTGTGATCGTCGGGGCCTTCGACCTCTGGCCTCCGCAAGTGTCCCTCCAATTCCGAGCATGGCGTCATGGCAAAGCGTGCTTCCCCCGGTTTCCTCCTCCTTCCGCTTCTCACGTTGCTGTTGCCGCTGAAGGTGTCGGCGCAGTCCGGAACCCGCATGCTGCGTTCCCCAAGCATCAGCGCACAGTCCATCGCCTTCGCCTACGCCAACAACATCTGGATAGTGGGGCGTGAAGGCGGAGCGGCGCAGCGGCTCACGTCATTTCAGGGGGTTACCCAGAACCCGAAGCTCTCTCCGGATGGACGTCTGGTGGCGTTCAGTGCCGAGTACGCAGGGAACACGGACGTGTACGTGGTGCCGGTGGGCGGCGGACAGCCCAAGCGGCTCACGTGGCATCCCTCGTCGGACCTGGTGCAGGGGTGGACGCCGGATGGCGGGGCGGTGGTGTTCGCATCACCGCGCGCGACCTGGGCACCGAGTGGCGTGCCGCGATTCTGGAGCGTGCCGAAGGATGGTGGCGTGGAGACCGAGATGCCCATGCCGCGCGCCAATCAGGGCAAGATTTCCCCGGACGGCAAGCGGGTGGCGTATCGCATGGCCTCGTCATGGGACGAAGAGCGACGCAATTATCGGGGTGGGCAGAACAAGCCTATCTGGATTCTCGACCTGAACACCTTTGCGCTCGATACCACGCCGTTCACCGGGTCCAAGGAGATGGACCCGGTGTGGGTGGGCGACGCCGTGTACTTCCTCTCGGACCGCGATGGAGTGTCGAATGTCTGGGCATACAACACGGCCTCGCGGGCGCTGACCCAGGTCACGAAGTTTCGGGATTTCGACGTCAAGACCCTCGACGCCGCCGGGAACGCCGTGGTGTTCGAGCAGGCGGGATACGTGCACGAGTTGAATGCAGCGACGGGAGCACACCACATCGTGAATATCACCGCTTCTGGTGATTTCCCCTGGATGATGCCGCAGTGGAAGGATGTCACGCAGCGCGCCACTGGACTCGCGCTCTCAGCCACCGGCAAGCGGGTGGCCGTCGAAGCGCGCGGGGAGATCTTCACCATCCCCGCCGAGAAGGGGGATGTACGCAACCTGACCAACAGCAGTGCTTCGGCAGAGATTGCCCCCGTGTGGTCACCCGATGGCAAGTCCATTGCGTATTTCAGTGATCGGTCGGGCGAATACCAGTTGGTGATTGCGCCGCAGGAAGGCGTCGGTGCAGTACGGGAGATCGCCCTGCCCGAGCCCAGCCGTCCGTACTCGCCGGCATGGTCGCCCGATGGAAAGACCATTGCCTTCCAGGACACCCACTTTCGTATCTGGCTGGTGGATGTAGCGAGTGGCAAGGCGAAGATCGCTGACGCAGATCCCTACTTCATGATGGACCGCTCCATCGTCCCGGTATGGAGCCCCGATTCCCGCTACGTCGCCTATCCCAAGCGACTCAAGTCGTTGCTGCGGGCAATTTTCGTATATGAGGTGGCGAATGGCACCATCAGCCAGCTCACCGATGGTATGGCCGACGCCACTAGTCCGGTCTGGGACGCGAGCGGAAAGTATCTCTGGTTCCTGGCGTCCACGAATTTCGCGCTGAACTCGTCGTTGCTCGACATGTCCAAGTACGACCGGCCGGAAACCAAGGCATTGTATCTGGCCGTATTGACCAGGACCGATCCCTCACCGCTGCTTCCCGAGAGCGATGATGAAGCAGGACGCAACACCGAAGGGGGTGGTGCTCGTGACAGCACGCGCGGTCCAGCGCGGACGGATTCTACGCGCACGTCAGCAACGGCGCGTGCGGTCCGCATCGATTTTGATGGCATCGCTCAACGCATTCTTGCCGTGCAGGGAATCGCGGAACGCGATTACGACCTGTTGCAGGCGGGTCCTGCCGGCACCGTGTTCTTCCTCGAACCGGCACCGGTAACCGGGACCTCCGGTGGCGGATTCGGCGCGAGCAACACGCTGCATCGGTACCAGTTGAGCGCACGGCGTGCAGCACCGTTCGCCCAGGGCGTCTCGCAGTACACGGTCAGCGGAGATGGCCGGAAGCTGCTCTATCGGACGGCGGGGGCCAACGGGGCGCTGCATCTGGTGGACGCGGATCGCGCGGTACCGCAGGCCGGCGCGGGGCGGGTGAACGCTACGCTTCGCATGTTCGTGGATCCACGGGCGGAGTTCCGGCAGATCTTCGATGAAGGGTGGCGCAATCAGCGCAACAATCTCTATGTGAAGAATATGCAGGGCAGCGACTGGCCCGCCGTGAAAAGGATGTACGAGCCACTGCTCACTCACGTGAATCATCGCGCGGATCTCAATTACCTGCTCGACAACATGGGGGCCGAGATCGCGATCGGACATTCCTATGTGCGGGGGGGAGACATGCCGGAGGTTCCGGCGTCGACGGGTGGCTTGCTCGGCGCCGACTTTACTCTCGAGAATGGGCGCTATCGGCTTGCTCGTATCTACGATGCGGAGAGCTGGAATCCGGAGCTGCGCGCACCATTGGTGGTGCCTGGCCTGACGGTGGGCCGAGGAGACTATGTCCTCGCCATCAATGGGCAGGAGCTGCGCGCGCCCGACAACATCTATCGATTGCTGGACGGCACGGCAAACCGGCAGACGGTGCTGACCGTCAATTCGCGACCCGACATGCAGGGCGCACGCCAGATCACGGTGGTGCCGGTGGCCAACGAGCAGGGCCTTCGCACGCGCGCCTGGGTGGAACGGAATCGACGGCTTGTCGACTCCCTCTCGGGTGGAAAGCTCGCCTACGTGTATCTCCCCAACACCGGCCAGCCGGGATACACGAGCTTCAATCGCTACTACTTCGCGCAGCAGGATCGCCTGGGCGTCGTGGTGGATGAACGCTACAATGGCGGTGGGTCCGCCGCAGACTATATCGTGGATCTGCTTGGGCGGGACTACGACGGCTACTTCAATAACCCCGTGGGTGAGCGCTACCCATACACGAGCCCTGCCAATGGGATCTGGGGGCCGAAGGTCATGATCATCAACGAAATGGCCGGTTCGGGCGGGGATCTGATGCCTTTCATGTTCAAGCGACGTCAGCTCGGCCCTTTGGTCGGCACGCGCACCTGGGGCGGTCTGGTCGCAACGACCGATACGCCGCCCTTTGTCGATGGGGGGTCCATGATCGCACCCCGGTTCGGCTTCTTCTCGCGTGACAACCGATTCGCCGTCGAGAATGAAGGCGTTGCACCGGATATCGACGTAGAGAACTTCCCCCGCGAAGTCATCGGCGGGCGCGATCCGCAGCTCGAGCGGGCCGTGCAGGAGGGAATGCGCCTGCTCGGCACCTACAGGGACAGCAGGGCCAGGCAGGAACCAACTCCCCCAACCTGGGGACGACGGGATCGTTGAGTGGCGGATCGTGAGCGAGTCCTGTCTTATGGCTGGGCTCGCTTGAACTGCTTCAATTCCGCATATTTTACTCGTTCTTCATTAGTTATGGATCGCTGAGGCATTGCGCCCTACGCCATGCGGACCAGCGAATTCCCCCCACCACACGTTGAAGTACCATGCCCAATACCCATCTCCCGAGAGTCTCCCTGCTCGCCGTCGTGGCCGTGAGCGTGCTGGCGGGTTGTACCGCCGCGCAGCCGCCGGCCGCACAGGCACCGGTGCCCCAGCAGCCAGTGGCACAACAGCCCGTTCCCCAGCAGCCCGCCGCGGCACCGGCCGCTCCGCCTGCCGCAGCACCCGCTGCACCCGCGGCCCCTGCTGCCGCTCCAGCCGCCGGCATCTACTCCGAGGCTCAGGCCGAGGAAGGCCAGAAGGTCTTCGAGAAGTCCTGTGCCAGCTGCCATGAGGTTGGGGAATTCACGAACCGGTTCTTCAAGGCGAAATGGAGCAAGCGTCCGCTCTTTGATCTGTTCGAGCAGACCCGGACAACCATGCCGGATGACAATCCAGGCTCCCTGCCCCGGGAGCAGTACGGCTCCGTGGTGGCGTATATCCTCAAACTGAACGGCTTGCCCGCTGGTTCCGCACGGTTCAGCACGGATTCAGCGTCTCTCGCGGCAATTACGTTGAACATGCCGTAAGGCTGGGGCTGGTACTCCGGTAGCAAAATATTTCGCAACTCGGCTATTCGGATGGTGATACGCTATTGACATAGGTGCTCGCATTTCATAGCCTCTGCCGCGGCCTTTTTTTG
>CAZPJX010000161.1:0-5829 GCA_964586985.1 uncultured Gemmatimonas sp.
GTGTGCGCTGCGCTGCACCACTTGTGCCGATCATCGTGCATACCACGCCCCTGGACGATGGACTCGCGTTAAGAGCCTTGAGGGCTGGTGCACAGGAGTGTGTGGACCGGGAAACGACCACATTGGATTCACTCGTACGGGTGCTGGGGTTCGGCATCGAGCGTCAGCGCCGTCTCGCCGCGCTGGAGGCGGCTCGGGTGGAGGCTTCTCACCGCGCAACGCACGACCCATTGACCGGTCTGGCCAATCGTGAGCTGTTCATGGATCAGCTGGAGCGCGCGCTGGCCAGTGGCAGCCGTTACCACCGCAAGACCGGCCTGCTTTTCGTCGACCTCGACGATTTCAAGGCCATCAATGACACCTGCGGTCACGCCTTGGGTGATCTCCTGCTCAAGACCGTGGCGTCCCGTTTGCTCGAATGCGTCCGCCGCTCGGACGCTGTCGCCCGCTTGGGCGGCGATGAGTTCATCGTCCTGCTTCCGGATGTCACAAGTCGTCGAGACGTCGCATTCGTCAAGTCAAGCATTATCGACGCATTCCGAGCTCCTGTACTTCTCGGGGACGGTGGACAGCTGACCGTGGAAGCCAGTATTGGATGCGCCATGTCCCCGCTGGATGGCGTTGATGCGCAGGCCCTCATCGACGCAGCCGATGCGAGCATGTATCGCGAGAAGTACAAACGACACCGCGGCCGAGTCCCGACGCCCGTGTCCGGAGTGCCGGCCCTGGGCCAGTCCGGCGATCGGTACCGGGGCCACACGCCGGAGCACGATTCCGGGGCCACACCACTGGGCTCGGTGATGCATCGCCGCGAGACGCGCCTGCGTGCCGCCATCGGGCGTAGTGAGTTCGAGGTTCACTACCAGCCTATTGTTGACGTGGTGACCGATGCCGTAATCGCTGTCGAGGCACTCCTACGCTGGAGGGAACCGGACAGAGGTCTGCTGTCACCTCAGGGCTTCCTGCAGTTGGCCGAAGACACCGGACTGATCGTGCCGATTGGCGAGCAGGTCCTGCAGCAGGCCTGTCGTGCCATTGGTCAGTGGCGCCGGTCTCATCCCTCGCTCGCCACGTTGCGAGTGGCCGTCAATCTGTCGGCCGTGCAGCTGCGGGAGCACGGCTTCGAGCGCCGTGTGGCGCACATCCTGGCAGAGACAGGATGCCCACCCGATGCGCTCACACTGGAGCTCACTGAAAACAGCACGCTGGTCGACGGAGAGACAGCCATGGAGACGCTTCGGGCGCTCAAGAGGCTTGGCCTGCGTCTGGTCGTCGACGATTTCGGTGTGGGCCACGCGTCGCTGACCTTTCTCCGGGAGGCGCCCCTCGACGGTCTCAAGATCGACCGACGGTTCGTCGCCCAGGTGATGCTGGATTCACGTGATCACGCCATTGCCTCAGGCATGGTACGGCTCGCCCGTGGGCTCGGCCTCGAAGTGACGGCAGAAGGGGTGGAATCGGCGGAGCAGTCCCAGCGCCTCGCTCGCCTTCGTTGTTTCGCCCAGCAAGGGCAGCATTTCGGGTCAGCTCAGCCATTCGCCGCCACTTCGGCGATGCTGAACACGCGCACGGGAAGCGCGATCCCACATCCACGCTCCCCGGAAACGTCCCCGAGAGACCGCCGATTCAGCCGTCCTTGGGGGGCTGACCACCACCCAGCCGCTGGCTGAAACCCTGGAGCAGCGCGTCGGGCTCTATGCCGTAATGCGCACTCGCTGCCTCCAGCAGTTTCATCATTACGCCGAGCTTCTGCTGCGTCGCGGTCGCCGCCCCTTTTCCATCCCCGCCGTCGAGCACCACAAGACGATCGATCTTCACATCGGCTGCGGCTTCGGCCAGTCGATCAATCATCGCCGGTAACTGCTGCAGATAGAGCAGACCGATCCCCCGAGCGCCCGCCGAGAGCAATTGTTGCTGAATGGCCTGCAGCGCCCTGGCCTGCGCTTCGCCCTGCGCGATGACGGGTGCGGCGGCAGCCTCGGCTTCCGCGCGCGCCGCTTCTGCACGGGCACGAGCGGGCTCCACCTGCTCCACCTGGAGGCGCACCCGCGTCACCTCCACACGGGCTTCCTCCACCGCCTTTTCGGCGCGGGCCTGCGCTTCGTCCGCTGCCGCACGCGCTGTGCGTTCGGCAATCTGTGCCTCGCGATCGAGCTCCGCCTGCTTCACCCGCAATTCGTTCTGGGCCGTCGAGATGATGACCTGCGACTGCGCACGCGCGACATCGGCCTCCTGCGTGGCCCGTGCCTGCTCACGTTCCGTCTCCGCCTTTGTTCTGGCTTCGGCGATCTGCGCATCACGCAGCACCTCTGCGGTGCGGATACGACCGTAGGCGCGCAGGTAGCCTGCGTCATCGCTGATGTTCTGGATCTTCAGCATATCGAGCTGCAGCCCGAGCTTCTGCAGATCGCGCGTGACCTCCTTCATCAGCTCTGTTTCGAACTTCACGCGGTCTTCATTGGCTTCTTCCGGCGTGAGCGTGGAGAGAACGCCCCGGAGATTGGCAGCCAGCGTCTCCTGTGCGAGGTCTGCCACCTGCCGCTCACTGCCAAGGATGCGCTCGACCGCATTGTTGAAGACCTCCTCCGGAATGGAGGCGATCTTCACGTTGGCCACCGCTTGAACGTCGATAGGGATACCGCCCTTGGCGATCGCGTTCCGCACAGCGATGGTGAGTGGAATGGTATTGAGTGTCATCCACTGCGCACGCTCGAGGATAGGAATACGGAAGGTGCGGCCGCCGCGCACCACTCGATATCCGACGCTCGTTCCGTCCGTGAGCTGGCGTTTCCGTCCGGTGATAACCGCCACCATGTTGGGCGGCACGATGATCAGCAGCTGCTTGATGGTCGCGACCAGCAGGAGAATGAGGATCAGAACGAAGCCGACCCCTCCCAGCGAGAAGATGGCCGTGCCCAACCCACCACTCAGCAGCTCGTTCATTGTGTCACCTCGGGTTTCTGGACTACTGCAGGAGACCAACGGGTCACATCAGCGGCGCAACCGGGAAACGACCAGTACACGTGTGGGGTCACGACGCAACAGGGGTCACGACCGCAATCCCGCCGTCGATCCATTCGATGCGGCAGGCGGTAAAGTGGGACGCATCGAGGGAGGCTACCTCATCGGCGCGTCTGGCCGGCATTTCATGCAGTTGCCCGGCGGAGCGAAAGGCCACCACACCAAGTCCTTCGGTGTCGAAGGGGAGCACCAGTTCCGCCGTGGCGCCCAGTGCCGCAATGTCAGACGGTGCGGTACCCACTTCGCCTGCTTTGAGGGCTCGAAAGATCCGATCGACCGCCAGGAGCGTCGCCAGGCCGAGTCCAATCGCGGAGAGCAGGGTTACAGCGGGACTGCGGTCTGTGGCGACCGCAATGAGGCCCATCCCGCCAAAGGCAAAACTGGCCCACGCCAGATTGCGCAGCGAAAAAAGCGCCAGGAACCCGACGTCATGATCTCCAATCCCACCATCATGATCGGTGTCCTTTCCCAGCAGGCCCAGAGCAATGAGCCCACCACCGAACAGCACTGCCGCGATGAAGACCCACGTCATACCCGGTCCTCCTGGAGCCCGGCGTAGGCAAACCCTCGCCTTGGGGATATGGAGCGTATCGGGATCGAACCGATGACCTCCTGGTTGCAAACCAGGCGCTCTCCCAGCTGAGCTAACGCCCCCGTGGTGGACAAAGCTAGTGAGGACGCGAGCCTCGGCAAGGCGCCGCCAATCATTCTGCGGCGCCCGGATTCTGCGGATCACGCCGTGGCACCCGGCACTGGAAATGGCGGATGCGTTGCCGCCGAGCGGCCCGTTCACCACATTCTCGCCGCTGGCCGGCATCGCGCCGGCCGCGTGGGCGTACTTCCCCTCCCCGCCGCTCCGCGCATGACTGTCTCTTGGGTAGACTGGGCCATCGTGGCGATCACCATTCTGGTGTGTTTCGTCCCTGCCCTCTTTCTCGCCAAACGTTCGGCATCCAGCACCACAGAATTTTTTGCATCCGGTCGCTCGGTTCCGTGGTGGCTCGCCGGACTGTCCATGGTCGCCACGACCTTCTCGTCCGACACTCCCAACTGGGTCACCGAGCAAGTACGGCGCTACGGTGTGGCCGGGAACTGGCAATGGTGGGCCTTCGTGCTCACCGGTATCGCCACGGTGTTCTTCTTCGCCCGTCTCTGGCGACGTTCCGGGGTCCTCACGGATTTGGAGTTCTATGAGCTCCGCTATTCCGGAAGGGAGGCCTCGTTGGTGCGCGGCTTCCGCGCCGTCTACCTGGGGCTGTTCTTCAATTGCTTCATCATGGGGATGGTGACTCTGGCGGCCTGCAAGATAGCCAACATCCTCTTCGGCCTCGCCCCCTGGCAGACCATCGTGCTGACGGGCGTGCTGAATGTCGTTTTTGCGGCGCATTCAGGGCTCTGGGGAGTCTTGGTGATCGACATGATCCAGTTCTTCATCAAGATGACCGCCGTATTTGCTGCGGCGTGGTTCTCGCTGGTGGAGGTGGGGCGCCGTCTGATGGGCACCCCCGACGCGTGGGTTGGCCTCAAAGCTCTGATCGGGACACTGGCCACGCAGCAGGTGACACAGGCTGCCGGCAACGCCCAGCCCGTCATGACGATGCGGGACGGGTCTGGCCAGCCGATTCTCGACATGATGCCGAACTTCGGGATGTCCGATCTCGCACTGATGATCTTCATCCTGCCCATCGCCATCAGTTGGTGGGCCAACTGGTACCCCGGCGCCGAGCCGGGTGGTGGCTCCTATATCGCCCAGCGCATGCTGGCGTCGAAGTCGGAGAAGGATGCCCTGGGTGGCACCCTGTTCTTCAATCTCGCGCACTACGTACTGCGCCCCTGGCCGTGGATCATCACCGCCCTGTGCTCGATCATTGTGTATCCCGATCTGGCCAGCATCCAGGCGGCGTTCCCGGCGGCTGACGCGACGCTGATCGGGCATGATTCGGCATTCCCCGCCATGCTCAAGTTCCTCCCCGTTGGCTTTGTGGGGCTGATGATCGGCGGCCTCATTGCCGCCAACTCATCGACCATCCTCACCCATCTCAACTGGGGCTCGTCGTATCTCGTTCACGACTTCTACCGCCGCTTCATCCGGCGAGATGCCTCCGAGGCGCACTACGTAAGCGCGGGACGCCTGATGACGGTGGTCCTGTTCCTCTTCGCCGCGTTGCTCAGTCTCACCATGAGCTCCGCGCAGCAGGCCTTCCAGGTGTTGCTCTCCATCGGGGCGGGAACGGGGCTGCTCTACATCGCCCGCTGGTTCTGGTGGCGGGTCTCCGCCTGGTGCGAGATCGTGGCAATGGCGGTCTCGCTCATCACGTCGCTGGCGGTTCCGCGTCTGATGCCGGAAGCCGGCTTCGCGGTCACGACCATCGTGCAGGTGGGTCTGACGACCATCGCGTGGCTGATTACGGCGTTCATGGGCCCCGCGACGGACGAGGCAAGACTGGTGGCATTCGTGCAGAAGGTGAAGCCGGCAGGGCCGGGATGGGTACGTCAGCGCGCGATGGCCGGGCTCTCCGATGCCGAGGTGCAACGGGAAAACCAGCTTGGCACATCGTTTCTCGGCTGGGTCGCAGGCTGCGTGGTGATCTGGTCGTCACTGTTCGCGATCGGAAACCTGCTGTATCTGCCTGGCGATCCCGGTCGACGCATGGACGCGTGGGTCTTGGTGGCCGTCTTCGTGGTGAGCGGGGCTGTGCTGCTGCGGGTCACACGCCGGCTATGGGGCGAGTCGAAATAGGAACACGCGGGGATCTTCAGCCGCGAAAGGGACGCAATGCAGCGGGGGCGAACGATCCAGGATCGGTC
>CAZPJX010000162.1:0-5808 GCA_964586985.1 uncultured Gemmatimonas sp.
AGCGGCGTGGATACCGTCCTGGAGAAGCCCGTGCAACTCCTCGCGCGTAATCTGCTTGAGATTCGACAGCTCGCGCAGCGCCATGAGAATGTCCGCCGATCCGGCCATCCGTCTCCCCTATCGTTTCCAGTTGAACGCCAGTCGCGCCTGCGAGACCTCGCGGAGGGGCACGTCGACCTCCCGCCCCTTCAGATCACGCACCAACGCCACTTCGGCGCCGTCTTCGCCCGTCACGGCCACGATTTCGACTTCCTGCTTACCTCCGGCCAGCAACCCACTGGTGACCGTCGCCCGCTGCCCGACAAACCGACGCCAGTCGGCCACATGACGCAGTGGCCGGTCGACACCAGGTGAGGACACTTCGAGGACATACTGCTCACCGACGAGTGCTGCAGATTCGAGCCGAGCCTCGAGGGCCCGTGACACGTGCGCACAGTCGTCGATGGTGACCTTCTGGTCGTCCCGTCGTTCGATCCGGATATCCAGCACCGGGCGGTTCCTCGAGCCCCCACGCCGCAACTCGACCAAATCGAATCCGAGATGGTCAAGCTCAAGTGTGACAATGGGTTCGATGGCTTCGCCGACCAACCGACCTCCAGCAGGAAAACCAACACAGCTCCTTCGCCCCCTGCCCTCCGGCTACTCCGGACACCGCCATGTGGCGCTGCCGAAGCGAGGTCCGGAGAACAAAAAAGTGTGGGGGCCATCCCCACACTTCATCAACCCGCGCGAGGCAGGTGCGATCACGAAGAAGTTACTTCCGAGAAATGCAACCTATGGAGCTCCCAGGGGGAGGTCAAGCTCACGTCAGCCCTGTCAGACAGACCACTCCGAGCTGCCGCCCCACATCGCCCCCTCGATGGCTGAAGAAATGCGCTTGATCACAGCGCGTGCATGCCGTTTCGGCAGTCACGAATGCCACTCCTCTTTTCCGTGCCCGCTCCGTGAGGACGGCGCGGACATCCAGGTACCCTTTCGTCAGAGTCGGCTCCCCGGTCACGGCGGTCAGAACTTCCGGTCCCACTTCATAGCAGGGACCGCATATGGCTGGTCCCAAGTACACGGCGCATTCTTCTGCCGGGAAGCCAAGGGATGACAGGAGGTCGAGCCCCACGTCGAGAATGCCAGCGGCCGTGCCACGCCAACCGGCATGCAGCGCCCCGATGGCCCCGCGAGGATGGCCGATCAGGATCGGGGTGCAGTCTGCGATGGTGACGGCCAGGGCAGTGCCGGGAACCGTCGAGACGTGACCATCCACCCCCCGCTGACGAAGCCAGCCCGTCCAGCCGTGTCCCTGATGCCGTGATACCACGGCTCCATGCACCTGATGGGCACTGACCAGGCGGGAGACGCCTCGCAGCGCCAACGCCTCCTGCAGGGCGCTCCAGCGGGTCATCACGTCGCCGACCGCCTCGTTTCCTCCCAACCCGAACGACCCCTGGCACCGTGTCGTCGTCCACCCATGGATCCCCGGTGGCAATCCGTTGGCTGGCCAGACAGCATCAAGAAATTCAACTGCCGGCACGGAAACAGAGGGATCAGCGCGCACTCAACTCCACCCGGCGAATACGTGCCCCCAGTGCACCAAGCCGCGCCTCGATACGCTCATAGCCCCGTTCGATCTGCTGTGCGTTGTTGATCACGCTGGTCCCCTCGGCACACAGCGCCGCCAGCAGCATGGCCATGCCAGCACGGATATCCGGCGATTCCACCTTGCTTCCGCGGAGGCGAGTCGGCCCCGACACGATGGCCCGATGTGGATCACACAACACGATGCGTGCGCCCATTCCCACCAGTTTGTCCGTAAAGTAAAGCCGTGATTCGAACATCTTCTCGTGGAAGAGAATCATGCCCTCGCACTGTGTCGCCGCGACGATGGCAATGGACATGGTATCCGCCGGAAACGCCGGCCAGGGCTGATCCTCCAGCTTCGCCACGTGGCCACCCAGATCGTTCTGGATTCGTCGTTCCTGCGCCGCGGGCACGATGAGATCATCTCCATCGATCTCGCAGCGGATGCCCAACCGCTCAAACCCCATCAGCGTGCTGCGCAGGTGCTCGACTCCAGCCTGCTCGATGCGCAGCGTGGAGCGTGTGACGGCGGCAAGTCCGATGAATGAGCCAACCTCGATGTGGTCCGGCCCAATGGCATGCGTCGCCGACCCGAGCGGCAGTCCTCCCTCGATCGTGTAGACATTGGACCCGATCCCCTCGATGCGGGCGCCGAGGGCGACCAGAAAACGGGCGAGGTCCTGGACATGCGGTTCGCTCGCGGCATTGCGGAGCACGGTGCGCCCCTTGGCCGCGACGGCCGCCATAAGCGCGTTCTCCGTGGCCGTCACGCTGGGTTCGTCGAGAAAGACATCCGCTCCGATGAGGCCCGATGTCTCGAACCGAAACCGATCGCCGAGCTCGTACGTGGCGCCCAACGCCTGGAGGACATGGAAATGCGTGTCGAGGCGACGGCGACCGATCACGTCGCCACCGGGTGGAGACAGCGTCACCGATCCACAGCGCGCCAGGAGCGGAGCGGCAAGGAGGATCGATGCGCGAATCCGAGCACAGAGCACCGCATCCAGGTCGCCGGCCTGCACCTGCCGAGCATGCATGTTCAACGCATTGTCTCCCACCCATTCACACTGCGCCCCGGTGGTCCGGATGAGTTCGACCAACGTCTCGATGTCGCGGATGCGCGGCACATTGTACAACTGCACCGGTTGATCTGTCAGCAGGGCCGCCGCCACAATCGGCAGGGCTGCATTCTTGTTCCCCGCAGGCCGAATACTCCCCTGCAGGTGCTGACCACCTTCGACGATGAACTGAACTGCAGGCATACCCGTGGGGTTGAAGCAAAGCACAAACGTGCGCGATGATGATACCGACCGCCGATCCGGTGCGGGTTGGGGAAGCATAGCCGTTCGCGCTTCCCGTCGCCTCCCCGCGTCCATGGCCTGTGCCACCTCCTGTGCCACTGCCCGCGAATCACCGCCGCCCCTTCCCGGTTCGCCGGTGAACCCTTAGATCACATTTCATGCCGACTGCGAGCACCTGGGTGCCATTCTTTCTTCAGGCCATCACCCTGCCGGATACCATCGTCGCCAAGACCCTGCCCGACCGCGGTTGGCTGGACTGGACGAGTGGCATCCTGCAGGTGACAGTCCTCCTGTTGGCGGTGTGTGCGCTGGTGGTGTTCATCATGTTGCTCATCACCATCCGCGACGCGATCAGGAGCCTCACCGGGACGGTCGACCGACTGGCCAACGAGACCCGACCGTTGATGGAGAGCGCCACGGCACTGGTTGGCGATGCTCGCGAGACGGTGGGTCTGCTGCGCGACGATGTGGAACGGGTCACCGATGCGACGGCGGCCATCTCCGACGAACTGCTGCACGCCGCAGAGACTACGGCGCAACGCGTCGATGAGGTGAACGCCGTTCTCGACGTCCTGCAGGCTGAATTGGAGGAGACAGCCATCACCGCTGTTTCGGCCATCCGCGGGGTTCGTGTCGGTGCCGGCCAGGCCGCCTCTCGACTCGCTCGAGGTCGCCGGCATCAGTGATGCTGCCGGGACCGTTGCTCGGCGTGCTCATCCTGCTGGTGCTTTTTCCCAGCACGGCGTGGGCATGGACGCCGGGAACTCATGTGTTCCTTGGTGACGCCGTCCTGAGCAACCTCGCGCTGCTCCCCGCGCACGTTGCGGCACTGCTGGCGGCCCACCCCACGGATTTTCTGTACGGCTCCATCGCGGCGGACACCAGTATCGCCAAGAAGTACGCCGAGGTCGGTCGTCACTGCCACTCCTGGCATGTTGGGCTCGAGATCCACGATGAAGCCGAGCCCCCCGCGCTGCAGGCATTCGCCCTCGGGTATCTCGCGCATTTGGCGGCAGACGTGGTCGCTCACAATTTCTTCGTGCCCCGGCAGCTCGCGGTCACGTCGAGTACCACAGCCCTGGGGCATAGCTACTGGGAAAGCCGCATTGATACCCACATCGGCGATCCGTGGCCTCGACGTGCGCGCGAATTGTTGTTCCTCGACCATTCACGCTCCGATCAGCACCTCGACCGAATCCTCAGTCCCACGCTGTTCGGAACCCCCACGAACCGCCGTATCTTCCGGGGAATGGTGTATGTCACGGATACCGATTCGTGGCAGCGGATCTTTCAGCTGGTCTCCGAGAACAGCCGCTGGGACCTGCATGACGCGGAAGTCGCCCGGTACCTCGCGCGCTCCTTCGATTACATCATTGATTTCTTCCAGTCCTGGGATCACAGCGAGCCTTGTCGATTCGATCCATCGGGCGACAAACCGCTGCGGGAAGCCAAACACGTTCGCCGTCAGGCACGTCGCCAGGGTGGTGACGTGCGCGCCGCCATCGAAGCAGACCGCATGTTTGGCATGCCGGCGACGCCACTCCATCACGCCGCCGACCTCCCGGCTCCGCTCTTTACCCCGCGCGTGCGCCAAGTAACTGGTTGACCTTCTTGGGGTCGGCGGCCCCCTTGGATTTTTTCATGACGAGGCCGACAAGCACACCCTGCAGTTTCTTCTCTCCGCCCAAAAAGCGTGCGGCCTCGGCTGGATTCTCCGTAAGGACCTCCTCGATCCAGCCCACGAGCGCAGCATCGTCCCGCACCTGCAATAGCCCTTCGCGCTTTGCGAGCTCCAGCGGGTCCGCGCTCGTCTGCTCCAGCAATTCGAAAAGCTGACGCGCCGCGGTATTGGAGATATCGCCGGCCGCTTCCAGGCGAATCAGCGCGCCCAGACGCTCGGCCGACACCGGATGATCCGCGAGTGTGCGCCCCGAAGCATTCACCGCAGCGAGGACAGTCCCCAGCATCCAGTTCGCGGCGCGCTTGGCATCACCGGAGGTCTGCGCAACGACCTCGAAGTGTGCTGCCAGGCCCTGATCCCCGATCAGTTGCTCGACCTCGGCGTCACCCAAGCCGTACTCGACGGCAAATCGGCGTCGCTTGGCCTCGGGCAACTCGGGTAGCGCCGCACGCTGCGCCTCGATGAATGCGGTCGCGAGACGCAAGGGGGGCAGGTCGGGCTCAGGAAAATACCGATAGTCATGGCTGCCCTCCTTGCTGCGCGCCGGCCGCACGTCCTGGCGCTTGTCGTCGTACAACATGGTTTGCTGCTCGATGACACCACCGCTCTCAAGCACCCGGCACTGGCGTGCGAACTCGATCTCCACAGCGCGTTCGATCGCGGAAAAGGAGTTGAGGTTCTTGATTTCGGTCTTGGTGCCCAACGGGCTCGTTTCGGACGGGCGAATGGAGATGTTCACGTCCACGCGCAGCGAACCCTCTTCCATGTTCGCATCGGAGACGCCAGCGTACTCGAGGATCTGCTTCATGCGTCGGGCATAGGCACCGGCATCCGCACCCGACCGGATATCCGGTTCCGACACGATCTCCACCAGCGGTGTACCAGCCCGATTGAGGTCAATGGCCGACACATCGCGGAAGCGATCGTGCACCGATTTGCCTGCGTCTTCCTCCATGTGCACGCGATGCACCCGAATCACGCGCGGCGTTCCATCGGCCTCGGTGCCAATGACCACCGAGCCTTCGGTGGCCAACGGTCTATCGAATTGTGAGATCTGATAGCCCTTGGGCAGATCCGGATAGAAATAATTCTTGCGCGCGAACACCGACTTCTCATGCACCGTGCACCCCAACGCGAGCGAGGCGCGGGTCGCGAGGCGCACCGCTTCCTCGTTGAGCACCGGCAGCGCGCCAGGCAGGCCAAGGCACACCGGGCAGGTGTTGCGGTTGGGAGCGTCACCGAACGACGTGGCGC
>CAZPJX010000163.1:0-5752 GCA_964586985.1 uncultured Gemmatimonas sp.
ACCGGACGCTCATACGTTCCCCCCACGCACCCACATGAACAGCACGGTCACGACCAGATTGGCCAACGACAGGGGCAGGAGCAGTTTCCACGACAGGCCCAGCATCTGATCATACCGGAACCGCGGGAGCGTCCACCGGATCTGGATCTGCAGCACACAGAGCAACGCGACCTTGCCGAGGAAGGTCAAGAGCTGGAGCGGCACGCGGACGCCCTGACTCAGGGCGATTTCCCGACCCCCGGGTAGCAGGAATCCCGCATCATTCATGAATGGCAGATTGTAGCCACCCAGGAACAAGGTCGCGAACAGCGCGCCAACGATCGCGATCTGGATGAATTCGGAGAACATGAACAGGCCGAGCTTCATCGCGCTGTATTCGGTGAAGTACCCGGCCACCAGCTCCGATTCCGCTTCCGGTAAATCAAAGGGAATGCGCTTGTTCTCCGCGATGGCCGCGGTGAGAAAGAGGAAAGCCGCCAACGGTTGCTGGAAAATGCCCCACGATGGCAGCACCCCCGCCATCGTGCCCGACTGCTGCTGCACGATCGATCCCAAATCGACGGTGCCATACACGAGGATGAGCCCCATCACGGTGAGTCCCATGACCAGCTCGTAGGAGATCATCTGTGACCCGGCGCGCAGGCCACCCAGCAGCGAGAACTTGTTCTCCGAGGCCCAACCGGCCAGCATCGCACCGATAATGGTGATGCCGCTGAACGCGAACACCACCAGCAGTCCGGCGTCGAGCGGGGCGATCTGCATGGCGTAGGTACGACCGCCGAACCACGATGCCAGCGATGGGAACAGCGCACCGGGATCGATCGTACCCCCGAAGGGGATTACCGCAAAGACCAGCAGGACCGGTGTGAATGCCACGAAGGGTGCCAGGAAATATCCGAGCTGATCGTGAGCCCGTGGCTTGAAATTCTCCTTGAGCAGCATCTTGGCGCCGTCGGCCATGCCGTGAAACAGACCGAGCCAGATCAGCTTGATGTTGGTGAAGGGAATGCGAATGTAGGCGCGGTTGGCGCCTACACGATCCGACATCACCGCCGACTGCTTGCGTTCCACCCAGGTCAGCAGGCCGCCGAAGCTGAGCAGCATCACCATAGCGTAGGCGATGAACACCAGCGTCATGACCAGATCGGGAAGCACCGTACTCACGACGGGACCCCCAGCGGACCGGTGACCGCAGAGGCCAGCATTCCAAACAAGTCCTCGGCGTGGGTCACCAGCGGCGGCGGGGCAAAGCAGGCCGCAAAGTCACTTACGGTACCGGCGAAGTTCGTATAATGGCCAGCCCGTTCCGTCTGCACGCTGATGGGCAGGAACACTTCCGCCAGGCCATTGTCTTCGCTGGCCCATGCGTCGAATCGAATTACCCGCGCATTCCGGGGCAGCTCGGATGCCGGTGCTCCCTCTCCCCACACCAGCACCACATCGGTGTCAGCAGGGATTGCCGCGAGCCCGGGGGCCGGAAGCGCCGGGAACAGGGCGAGTGCTGCGCGCCGATTGGGGTTCTTGTCGGCCCTGATCAGGATGTCGTCCTCAACCACCTCGCCCGGCATCGGTTGATGATCGGCCTTCACCCACGCGGTGAGGCGCTCACCGAGTGACGCGGCGACGCTCTGCTGAAAGGCCGCGAGCTCCTCGTTCGATCCCCAGCTCGAGACCAATGCGACCACACGTCTTGCATCCGACAGCAGGGTGGCCGCCTTCGCAATGGCTTCGCTGCAGTCGACAGCCCTGCCCGACACCATGGGCTGCACGGCACGCGGGCGTTCGAAAATCTGGGCCAGATCCCGAGCCTTGTTGCAGACCCAGGGCCCGTTCACCTCCGCATTTTCTCGCGGCGTCACGCGCTCGATGCGTGCGTTCAAGTGCGGATCGAGTGCCTTGAGCGCCCAGTCCTTGCGGCGATGCCAGACCAGGATGTTGCAGCCCCGCTCGCAGCCGGGACACACCGAGGGTGTGGCCTCGGTGAACCACACCCGGGAATGATCGAGATCGGTGCGGGACAGCAGGGCACCGACCGGGCAGATATCGATGACGTTATCGGAATAGACGTCGTCGTTGAAGTTGGCGTCCTCGGCTGGGCGGATCAGCACATGGTCGCCTCGATTGACCGCACCGAGCGCCTGCGTCCTGGAGACCTCTGCCGTAAACCGGACGCAGCGCGTGCACATGATGCAGCGCTCGTTGTCCAGCATGATGCGATCGGACAGCGGATAGAACTTGGAGGCGTGGTTCTTCACATCCCGCGACAGGGACGCGGCGCCATTATGCGAGTAGTGGTGGTCCTGCAACAGACACTCGCCCGACTTGCTACAGATCCCACAATCCACCGGATGGTTCAGGGTGATGAACTGCATGGTGTCCTTCCGCAGCTTCTTCACCGTGTCGGATTCCAGCAGCACACGCATACCCGCCGTCACCGGCATGTTGCAGCCGATATCGAACCACGGGTCGCCCTTCTCCTGCTCCACTTCCACCATGCAGATGCGACAGTTGCCGGGCACCGAGAGCTGAGGATGCCAGCAGAAATGGGGGATATCGAAGCCGTGATCCCGCGCGGCCTGGATCACCGTCTGCCCTTCCCTGGCGGTGACCGGGTGACCGTCGATGAAGAATTCGATCAGCTTTTCCGGGTGCGACTCACTCATGCGAACGCTCCCGTTGCCGCAGTCCCCATGACATCGGCGAACGGATCCTCGACCGTCAACCGGCCATCGTACATGGAGCGTCCGTTCTGGATGTAGTACTCGAACTCCTCGCGGTAGTGATCGAGAATCGCCGAGCAGGCATAGCCAGCCGAATCCCCGAGACTACAGATGGTGGTGCCATCGTTGGCATAGGAGACGTGGTACAGGCGATCGATATCGTCGGGATGACCTTCCCCACGCACGATGCGATTGAGGATGCGTTCCATCCATCCCATCCCTTCGCGGCAGGGTGTACACTGTCCGCAGGATTCGTGGTGGTAGAAGCGCTGAATGACTTGCGCGGCGCGCACCATGCAGGTGCCTTCGGCGATCACGATCATGCCACCGGATCCGATCTGGGACCCGGCAGCGAGTGCGGAATTGTGATCGAGGGTGCGCCCCTTGAGCTCGTTGGCGTCGAGGATCTTTGTGGACACACCGCCCGGGATGACACATTTCAGCGCACGTCCGCCGAGGATGCCGCCGCAGTCCTCGTAGATGAACTTCTCCCACGAATATCCGTACTCGACCTCGTACACGCCCGGACGCACCAGATGGCCCGAGATGGAGATCATCTGCGTGCCCGGACTCTTGGGCAGTCCCACCTTCCGGAAGGCCTCTCCTCCTTCGCCCACGATGGCGGGGATATTGGCCAGCGTCTCCACGTTGTTGACCACCGTAGGCCGCTGATACAGTCCCTTCACCGTGAGGCGGGGAGGCCGGTTGCGAGGCCAGCCCTTCTTGCCCTCGAGCGAAGCCAGCATCGCCGAGGCCTCGCCGCAAACGTAGGAACCGGCGCCGCGATACAGCACCATATCGAGCGAATACCCAGTCCCCAGAATGTTGCTGCCCAGCAGACCCGCCGCGTAGGCTTCCTCGATGGCATCGCGCATCCGGCGGTATGGCAGATCGAACTCGCCGCGCATGTAGATGAACGCGTGGCGTCCCTGGATGGCATAGGAGGCCAGGATGAGCCCCTCGATGCAGAGGTGTGGGACATGCTCGAGCAGCCAGCGATCCTTGAACGTGCCCGGTTCACCTTCATCGGCATTCATGCAGACGTAGTGCGGCTCGCCATCGTCCAGCTTGATGACGCTCCACTTTCGTCCTGCGGGAAACGCCGCGCCACCGTGTCCGAGGAGTCCGGACGCCGACACTTCCTTCGTGACCTCGGCGGGCTGCATGCTGGTGAGGGCCTTCCGCAGCGACTGGTATCCCCCGCGCGCCTGGTAGGCCTCCAGGGTATGCGACGATGCCGTCACGGGGAAATTCATGAAGTACTTGCGCCCGCTCAATGTCGGGAACTCCACCGCTGCCGTATCCGTTGTGGTCATGACCCGAGATCCTCGAGCAGCGCGTCGACCGCGGCTGGGGTGAGGTTCTCGTGATAGGTGTCGTTGACCATCATCATCGGTGCGGTGCCGCAGGACGCCAGACACTCCACCGTGCTCAGGGTGAACCGCCCATCTGGGGTGGTCTCCCCCGGATTGATGCCCAGTTTCCGATGCAGGTAGGCCACCAGGCCATCAGCACCGCGCAATGAACAGGAGAGGTTCTGGCAGACCTGCAGATGATGGGTACCGCGCGGTACGCGGGTGAACTGCGTATAGAACGCAATGACCTCATCCACCTGGATGCGCGGTACGCCAAGATAGGCCACGAGCTCGTCGATATCGCTGTCGGCGATGTATCCCCGTTCCTCCTGGATACGGCGCAGGCAGGGCAAGGTGAGGGAGCCGGTGAAGTCCTCCGGATAACGAGTCTTCCACCGCTCGAACTCCGGAATGAGATGCTGGATATTCTCCATCGGTTTCTTCGTCGGTGTCGTCATCGGTCACACTCGCCACCGATCATGTTGATCGAGCCGAAGGTCGTCACGATATCCGCCAGCTGATAGCCATCGAGCATGCGATGTGCGCCGCCCATGTGCACAAAGCTGGGCGAGCGGACGTGCACCTTGTACGGCGCCCCGGCGCCATGGCTGACGATGTAGAAGCCCAACTCGCCGTTGGCCGCTTCGTGCGCCACGTAGACATCGCCGACCGGCACCACGGGCCCTTCCATCACCAGCTTGAAGTGATTGATCAGGGACTCGATCTCCCCGTACACGAGCTGCTTCTCGGGGAACACACAGCGGCGGTCATCCACATTGATGGGGCCTTCGGGGATCATGTCCATGAGCTGACGGATCATGTATACCGATTCGTCCATCTCCCGCATACGAACGTAGTAGCGAGCGTAGTTATCGCCGAGGATTCCGACCGGCACCTCGAAATCGAGCTCGCCATAGGCGAGGTAGGGCGTGTCCTTGCGCAGGTCGCGCGGCACACCGGTGGAGCGCAGGATGGGGCCGGTGAATCCCCAATGCAGGGCATCCGCCGTGCTGATGGTGCCCACGTTCCGCATGCGGTCAATGAAAATGCGGTTGCGGTCGACGAGCCCGTGCACAAGCTCGAGGTAGCGCTCGTACTCCCGCAGGATCTCCTCCAGTCGCGTGAACCAGCCGGCAGGCACATCGGCCGCCAGACCGCCAATGCGGCCGTAGGAATAGGTCACACGCGCACCGGTGAGTGCGGCCAGATGCTCGTACATCGCATCGCGCACTGTCACGAGGTACAGGAACGCGGTCATCGCGCCCAGCTCCATGAGGGACGCCGCCACGCAGGTGAGGTGGTCGGCGAGCCGGGAGTACTCGGCAAGCAAGGTGCGCAGATATTTCGTGCGCGGCGTGATCTCGATGCCCATCAACTGCTCGACGCCATCGCAGTACGCGAAGTTGTTGATGAGGGCCGAGCAGTAGTTCAGGCGATCGACATACGGAATGAGATTGTGCCAGGTATGATCCTCGCACTCCTTCTCGAATCCCCGGTGCAGATACCCGCAGTGCACATCGGTGCGCAGCACCTTCTCGCCATCGAGCTCGGCGATGATCTGCACCGTACCGTGTGTGGCCGGGTGCGACGGACCGATGTTGACGACGACCGTGTCGTCGCGGGAGGGCCCGAAGGCTGCGGTGACCGGATTGGCGATCGGCGATTGCACAACCAGCG
>CAZPJX010000164.1:0-5717 GCA_964586985.1 uncultured Gemmatimonas sp.
GCCGGAGTCCAGGTCCACACGGCATTCAAACCGCCGTTGGTCTGCAGACTGGAGATGTTGTTCTCGGCGGCCGTGCCATTGAATCCGTCGGCTGGCTCGAACTGCATGCGGTTGGGCGAGTAGACCACACCTTCCTGCTGAAAGCGGTCTGCGCCGGCCAGCAGCGAGAGCTGCACGCTGTGGCGGGCTGTGGCCACGGCGGCATAGCCAAGGCGGAGATTGCCGGCCTGACGATACACCGTTTCGTCGCCTTGCACGTTCTCCATCACATCGAACGGGTTGGCTGTGTTGGCCGCGCCGCCGTGGAATGGCATGCGGGGTAGAAGGCCGTCCTCGCCGCGCTTCTGCAGGTCGATGATGGCCGGTGTGTAGCCCAGCTCATAGGTGGGGCTGATGCCGGCATTGCCGTTGTTGCCGATACCGCGTTGCAGGAAGTTGCGCGTGACATCGAGGCCCATGCTCGCCGTCAACTTGCTGCCGATCGTCTGGTCGAGATTGATACGGCCACCCGTGCGACGGGCGCCCGTGTTGACCATGATGCCCGATTCCTGACGGTCGTTGAGCGAGGCGAAGAAACGGGTGCTGCCCGCACCGCCGGAGGCGGAGAGCAGCGTTTCCCACGACGGGTCGGTGCGGCCGTAGAGCTGGCCCTGCCAGTCGTAGTTGGTGCAATTCGGCGTGCACACCGCGCGAGCGGCGGCTTCACCAGCCGGGCCATCCACCCACGGCAACACGTCGTCGAGCGTGGCGTAGGTACGCTGACCCAGCGAGCGGGCCTGCTGCTGCGTTCCCACACGCTGCGTGAGATTCCAGCGCGTCTGGCCAGCCTGGCCCTTCTTGGTCGTGATCACGACCACGCCGTTCGTGGCGCGTGAACCATAGATGGCCGTTGCCGCCGCCGACTTGAGGACTTCGATGCTCTCGATGTCGTTGGAGTTCAGGTCGGCCAGGCGGTTCACCACCTGGTCCTGATTCGATCCCGTGGAGCCCGACGCGCGTGACACGGCGCTGGCACCCGAGGAGTACCCCTGGTTCGAGATGATGACGCCGTCTACCACGTAGAGCGGATCGCCATTGCCCAGCACCGAGGTGGCGCCACGGATCTGCACCTGCGCACCACCACCGGGCGCGCCGCTGTTCTCGAACACGCGGGCGCCTGCCACCTTGCCGGCGAGATTGCTCTCGACCGAGCGGGCTGGCACGCGGTTCAGTTCTTCGGCATTCACCGAAGCCACGGCCGTAGCTGCCACGCGGCGGTCCACCGTCGTGGCCTGACCGGTCACCGTCACGCCTTCGAGCTGCAGCACGTCGCGATCGAGCTCGAAGTTGGCGGTGGTCTCGTTGGGACCAACCCGAACGGTGACACGCTTGTAGCCCAACTGGCGTGCCATGAGGGACGCTTCACCTGCCGGAACACGAATACGGTATTCGCCGCGCTCGTTGGTGCGAACACCAACCTGCTGGCCGACGATACTGACGGTGGCATCCGGAAGGGGCTGACCGGTACCGATCATGGTCACCTTGCCCGTGACATCACGGGTCTGCGCGTCCGCTTGGAACGGCAGAAGAGCTACCATGGCGGCCGCAGTCACGAACTTGAAGAACCTACCCATAGGGTCTCCGATGGAGGGAAATGTGCGGCGGGGGGCTCGAAAACTCGTTTACTACTGAAGGATCTTCCGGCACGATCCATCAAGGTGCCGGCGCGTCCCGAAATAGCATGCGAGTCGTCGAGGATGACGCAAAAGGTACAACTGGAACAGCGCAGGAACAGGTGGCGTCACGCGATTGAGCGGGATAACGGGCGCGCAACTGGGACGGTGAAGTTTCGTGAGGATTCCCGGCACTGCGCCGGCGGTCACGCCATGACCGTCCCTCGATTACCTCCTATCTCAGTGGTGATATTCCTGTACGGATTTCGCGATTCTGGTGCCTCCGTGACGCCAATAGCCTATAGAGCAGACCGGATGGTGTGGTCAGGTGATCTCTTACATAGGAACCGTAGGGAATGCGAGGCATGGCGTGTGTCTCCGTGATATCGGACACATCCGCGTCGTCTGATATTCCTCTAGGATTCCGTGGGTTGTGCTTTCCACGCGTCCAGGCCTCCCCGACTCCCTCCCCGTGCCATGAAGTCCGACACCCCGTCCTGCACATCCCCGTGTCACGCCTGCGGTTCCACGAGCGCAGCAGGTGTGGATCGGCGCCGCTTCCTCGCATCAGCATCGGTGCTTTCCGTGGGCGCACTGGTGACCGCGGCCTGCGGCGATGGCGTCATCGCCGGTCCAGAGGTGATTCCGGAGTTCCCGCGCACCCCATTCGACTTCGACCCGCGATCGGTGGCTGCGCTGCAGCAGGTCGGGGGGCGGGTCGTGATCAGCTCGGGGCTCGCCTCCCCAATCCTCCTGGAACGTCTCAGCACCAGCCGCTACCGGGCCTTGTCCCTGGTGTGTCCGCATCGCGGCACCATCGTCGACGTCACCTCGTCGGGCTTCGTGTGCCCCAACCACGGCGCGCGTTACGCGCTCGATGGCGCATGGACTGGGGGGCAGGCCACCGGAAGTCTCGCGCCCGTCGCCGTCCGCATGACCCCGGAGGGCACCCTGAGTATCGGGGGCGTTCCCACCCCACCGGTTCTCGCCCTGGGCGCCCCGTCGGTCGTGTTTGTCACCACGACCTCTGGTGGCAGTCTGGCCCCACAGACGGTCGCCATCGACAATGACGGAGACGGCGTCCTCACGGGGCTTCAGGTGTCCCTCACCTACGAAGCGAATCAGCGAAGTGGTTGGCTGAGCGTGGCGCTCGACCAGCCCTCCGGTCCGGCCACGCTCACGCTCACCGCACAACGGGGCACCATCCCGGCGGGGACCTACACGGCCACGGTGGTTGTGACCGCCGCCGGCAGCGCCAATGGCCCGCAAAGCGTGGCGGTCACCATGCTGGTCCAGGATCCGAGTTCGCCGGCGTCGCTATTGCTCTCCACGGCGGCCGTGGCGTTCGTGGCGCCGCAGGGAGTTTCGCCGGCGCCGCTGACGGTGCAGTGCAACAACGGCGGGGGCGGGGCGTTGTTGGGTCTCGCCGTCGCTATCACCTACAGGGCCGGCGGGCCGGGCGGTGCGGGTTGGTTGTCGGTGGCACTCAGCCAGAAGACCGCGCCTGCCACCCTCTCCCTCCAGGCCAACCCGGTGGGACTGGCTGTGGGGAGCTACTCCGCCACGGTGACCGTCTCCGCCACCGGGGTTCCCTCCCGCACCCTCGATGTCACCCTGACGGTGAATCCACCGGGGCTTCAGGTCATCCTTGCGGCCTGGCCAGCACTCGCGAATATCGGTGGCGCCGCCGGCAGCGTGGGGAATGTGAACGGCGGTCCCGTGGCAGTGGTGCGCACCGGTCTCAGTGGTTTCGCGGCCTTCTCCATGCGCTGCCCCCATCAAGGGGGAACGGTGCAGGTGATCAACGGCAGCAGCTTCCGGTGCCCGAACCACGGGGCGCTGTTCGATAATGCCGGGAATAACCTGCCCAACTCCCCCCAACAGACGGACAACCTGACACCCTTGACGGTCATCTACGAGCCGGGGGCGCCGACGCTGGTGGTCTCCTGAGCGGGCGAATAGCCGAATCTCGTTGTTCCGCCTCCTCAGGATCGCTAACTTCAAAGGCTGTGTGACTTTGCCCCTTCTTGCCCCTGCTGCAGCCATGCCGACCTACGAGTTCCGTTGTCCCGACGGGACGATCATCGAACGCATCTTCAAGATCTCCGAAGTCCCTGACGCCATTCCAACACCCACTGGCGATGGGATGGCGACCCGCATCATCTCCGGCGGGGCCGGACTGCTCTTCAAGGGGTCGGGTTTCTACATCACCGACTACGGCAAGGATGGCAAGAAGGATCAGCGTGCAGCCGCTGGGGAAGGCAAGGCGGGTGCCTCCAAGGGCGAGGCCGGTGGGGGCGGCGGCTCGGACTCGGCCGGCGGCTCCGCGGGGGCTTCGCCTGGTGGCTCGTCGAACGCGTCCTCTGGGGCCTCCACCACGAACCCCTCAAGCGGCGCATCGAAGAGCACATCCGTCGGCTCCCCTTCAGGCGGTTCCACATCTTCCTCGACTTCCGCATGAGTGCGGACCAGGAAGACGCACCTCGCAGTGCTTCAAGTGGCGCAGCAGACGGCGCACAACCTGACAATCGTTTGACGGAATCGCTCAGTCACGCCGATGCTCTCCGCGCGGAGCTGGTCCGCGCTGCCCTCAGCCTTGGGGCGCCGCACGATATCAGGCCGGTGCTCGAGCGTCCGCGGGACTCTTCGTTCGGTGATTGGGCTACCAACCTCGCGATGATGCTGGCGAAGCCGCTCGGCCGGAAGCCGCGCGAGCTGGCCGAGGCACTCATCGCGGCACTCGATACCGAGCGGGTCGGGATCAAGGCGGCGGAGATCGCGGGGCCCGGTTTCATCAACTTTCGCCTCGACCCGGGATTCCAGGCGCGAGGACTGCTGCAGATCCTCGCGGCTCCGGAACAGTGGGGGCGCCACGATGTCGGTCGGGGCGAACGCGTCGTGGTGGAGTTCGTCTCGGCCAACCCCACCGGACCGCTGCATGTTGGGCACGGGCGGCAGGCGGCACTCGGCGACGCCATCAGCACCCTGCTCGAATGGACCGGCTGGCGGGTTGATCGGGAGTTCTATTACAACGATGCTGGTGTCCAGATCGCAAACCTTGCGAAGAGTACACAGGCACGAGTGTGCGAACTGGCGGGTGAGGCACTGCAGATCCCGGAGGGGGGATACCACGGTGACTACATCCGGGAGATCGCGGAACGCTATGTCGCCCAACACCCCGACGACCGCAGAGGCAATGACCTCGATGCCATGCGGCTATTCGCGGTGGATGCGCTCCGGCACGAACAGGATCTCGACCTGCAGGCCTTCGGGGTGCGATTCGACACCTACTACCTCGAAAGCTCCCTCTACACCGATGGTCGGGTCGACCGCACCGTCGAGGCCCTGAAGCAGTCAGGATACACCTACGAGGAGAATGGGGCGCTCTTCCTGCGCACGACGGCCTTCGGCGATGACAAGGATCGCGTGATGAAGAAGAGCGAGGCCAAGGGCGGCGACTACACCTACTTTGTGCCCGATGTCGCGTACCACGTGACCAAATGGGAACGCGGCTATCGTCGTGCGATCAACGTACAGGGCGCTGATCATCATAGCACCATTACCCGTGTGCGCGCCGGGCTGCAGGCCATCGGCATCGGCATTCCGCAAGGGTATCCCGACTACGTGCTGCACCAGATGGTGACCGTCATGAAGAGCGGTGAGGAGGTGAAGATCTCCAAGCGCGCCGGTTCTTATGTCACGGTGCGCGACCTCATCGACGAAGTCGGCCGCGATGCCGTTCGGTATTTCTACCTGATGCGCAAGGGTGATTCGCAGCTTGTCTTCGATGTCGATCTCGCGCGCAGCCAGTCAGAGGAGAATCCCGTCTACTACGTGCAGATGGCGCATGCACGCATGTGCGGCATCTTCCGGGTCGGAGAGATCGATCCGCTTACGGTGACCACCGATGGGGTCGATCTCGGCGTACTCAGCGAAGCGGCAGAGCAGGAGCTGATTCGGCAACTGCTCGATTTCCCCGCCATGGTGAAGGGCGCCGCAGCATCTCTCGAACCGCACCGCATCGCCGGCTGGCTGCTCGACACGGCCCGGGCGGCACACACCTGG
>CAZPJX010000165.1:0-5691 GCA_964586985.1 uncultured Gemmatimonas sp.
GCGGTCCAGATCGCGGACGCTCGACTGGAGCAGGAGCGCGCATCGCTGCGGCTGGCCGGTGCCCATACTGCAGAGCTTACACGGTTGCTGGAGCACCAGAGGGACGCGGTCGTCCGCGGTGCGTTGCGCCTCGTGGGACAGTTGGGTACGGCCGCTGCCGTCCCCGGACTGGCGCGTCTGCTGCGCATGGCTGAGACACCGCTTCGTGCGGACGCCGTTGGTGTACTGGCGGACATCGGTTCGCCCAGTGCCTTGCAGGCCCTCGAACGAGCGATTGACGACCTCGATAGGGATGTGCGTGTGGCGACATACCGGGCCATCGGCTCCCGGAAACATGCTGGAGCGCTTCCCCGGTTGCTCGACGCCATCCGGCGCAAGGACACCCGCGGGGCGGATCTTGGTGAGAAGATGGCGCTCTTTGAGGCGTTCGGTGCCCTCTGCGGGAATTCGGGCGTGAATGAGCTCGACGGTTTGCTGAACGCACGCGGGCTACTCGGTGCACGTGAGAACGCCGAAGTCCGAGCCTGTGCCGCGCGCGCACTCGGCCTGATCGGTACCCCTCTTGCCATGAACGCCCTGCAACGGGCAGCCGACACGAAGGATGTCGTGGTGCGAAATGCCGTTGCGCGGGCCATGCGGGGCGGCCAGTAATGCACGGGCGACCTGAAGTCCCGGGAGCCGCCCCGATGGCCACGGGGCAGGCGGCAGCGGGAGCGTCTGCACTCGGGGGCCCGGTGGGCCAGAAGCAGGCTCGCGCGTTCGTCGTGGCGATGAACAGTGCCATGCGAGCCATTCGGCTCTATCCCCTCGAGAATACCGCCGTCCAGCGGGCCGTCGCGGAGCTCGGGAACTGCACGGAACGCATCGTCGAGGTGGAAGGGGAATGTGCCCTGCGCCGGGTGGGCGATGTGTTGTTTCTCAACGACATGCGTCTCCGCTTGTCCTTCGAGAACTACGCCGCCGTTGCATCGTTGCTCAGTGCACTTCGCGAAGCCGGTATCGGAGGGTTTTCGCTGCAGCGCCGGCCGGATCCGCGTGCCTGGGTCGTGGTACTCTCGTTCCTCCAGGCCCCTCCGCTGGAGTACCCCGAAGAAGAACGACTTGCACAGCTCGAACAGCGTTTGGCACAGTCTGGCGTGGCGGATTTCGAGCTCGCTCCTCCCATGGAAGAGGGTGTGCGCGACGACGTCGAGCTGGATGCCAAGGAACGCGCCAGGCAGACCTACGTCAGATCGCTTGATGTAACGCGCGAGATCATTACCTCGACCCGCATGGGCAAGAGTCCCGGGTTGAAGCGGGTCAAACGCGCCGTGCAGGGCATCGTGGATTCGATCCTCAACGATTCGACATCGTTGATGGGGCTTACCACATTGCGCGATTTCGATGAGTACACCTTCGTGCACAGTCTCAATGTGTGCATCATGTCCGTGGCGTTGGGGCGACGGCTTGGGCTCACGAAATTGCAGTTGCTTGATCTCGGTCTCGCGGCACTCCTGCACGATCTCGGGAAGTCACGTGTACCGTTGGAACTGCTGAACAAGCGCGGGGAACTCGACGAGGCGGAGCGCCTGCTGCTGCAGACCCACACCTGGCAAGGCGTGCTCGCCCTGTTTGGAATTCCAGGTGTCGCGACCCGACCGTGGCGAGCGATGATCGCAGCCTACGAACACCATATGCGAACGGATCTCTCTGGGTATCCGCAGCATGTGCGACCGCGCACGCTCTCGCTCTTTTCCAAGATCGTCGCGGTGACGGACGGATTCGATGCGGCAACGACCAGCCGAGTGTATCAGGAGGCTCCCTGGACCCCGGCAGATGTCCTGCGTGGCATGCGAGACAATCCACGGCTCGGTCTGGATCCCGTGGTGGTGAAGGCATTCATCAATCTGACGGGCATCTATCCTGTCGGTACGGTCGTGGTCCTCGATACATTCGAGATTGCGCTCGTGGTGGCCAGCAATCCGGATGCGACGGCATTATCGCGACCGTTGATCCGGATCCTCATGGATGAGCGCGGCAATCCGGTTCAGGACGGCACCCCGCTGGACCTTACGGTGCGGGATACGACTGGCCAGTTTGTTCGGACCATCATCCGCACCGAGGATCCACACCGTTATGGCATCAGCATCGGCGACCACTTCGCCTGACGCATTCGCGCCGCATTTGTCTCCGGTCCATCCAACAACGCCCTCGAGACTGACGGCCCGGTTCCGCACGCTTGCACGCGAAGGGCGGAAAGCGCTCGTCTGTTATACCACGGCGGGGTACCCGGACCCGCAGTCCTCCATTGCGCTGCTGCGGGGCCTTGCTGAAGCCGGGGCGGATGTCATCGAAATCGGGGTCCCCTTTTCGGATCCGATGGCCGACGGGCCGGTGATCCAGCACAGCTCCCAGATCGCGCTCGAGCATGGCATCACCCTGGCTCGTACCCTCGATCTGGTGAGGGAAGCCGCACTGCAGATCCCCGTGGTGCTCTTCAGCTATCTCAATCCCATCCTCGCAGGTGGTGAGGATGTGCTGCTCCGAGCACGGGCCGCTGGTGTGGACGGTGTCCTCGCCACCGACCTGCCAGTCGGTGCAGACCCGTTACGGGAGGCCTGGTTCGGGGCCAGCGGTTTGGACTTCGTGCGACTCGTTGCGCCGACCACCCCAGCCCCGCGCATGGAGGAAATCGCTCGGCACGGTGGTGGCTTCGTCTATCTCATCAGCCGTCTTGGCGTGACGGGTGAACGGGATGCCCTGCCAGAGGACCTTCCCGAGACCGTGCAGCGCCTTCGAGGCGCCACGGCGTTGCCCATCTGCATTGGATTTGGAATCTCCACGCCAGCGCATGCCAAAGCAGCCGCGGCGCTCGCGGATGGCGTGGTCGTCGGCAGCGCGCTCGTGCGTGCCGCAGGACGTTCGGTGGACGAGGCCATCGCACTCATCCGGGCGATGCGCGCGGCGATTGACGAACGATAGCCGGGATTCGCTGCGAGCGATGGCCACCGTTGCCACACAAGCCGCTGATACGCGAGCCGATTCTCGATGACGACGCCGCAGCTTCCAGAATGGGCCGTAGTGACAGAGAGCAGACGTGCGCACATCGGGCGCGTCGTTGCGCTGCTCGAGCGGTGGAGCGATGCGATGGCGCTTCCACCGGAGGAGCATGGGGCATGGCGCGATGCCGGGCTCTGGCACGATGCGCTCCGGGACCTCGATGAGGCAACGCTTCGTACGGAGACAGGCGATCAGGAGCGGCCGGTTGGCCTCTTGCACGGCCCTGCCGCTGCCTTGCGCCTCGAAGGCAGTGGAGAGGAGCGTGCGGATGTGCTTGAGGCCATTCGCTGGCACACCACGGGCCTCGCTTCCTGGCGGCGTACTGGTCGTGCGCTGTACATGGCGGACTTCCTGGAACCGGGGCGTCGATTCATGCAGGCGGATCGGGCGTTCCTCGCCGCGCAGGTCCCCAGTGCATTTGACGCCGTGTTTCGCCAGGTCGTACGTCTTCGCCTCGAGTGGACACTTCGCGAAGGCAAGGGTTTGACGCCCGAAACCGTCGCGCTCTGGAATTCCGTCCGCTGAGGCGAACTGTATCTCATGACACACGGTTTCCCGACCTGGCCTGAACCGCCCGACATTCCACCTGTGCGCAGGCCGGGATGGAAGGTCGCGGTGGCGCTGCTGGTGCTGGTCGGCGTTGGGGCGGGCGTCGCGTGGTGGATGCAGGAAGGCGACAGTGCGTCGACATCGGCCGGCGCACGCACGAGCGTTGCCCTCACCGATACCAGCGCGCGTGCTCCAGCCGGAGTGCGCGTGGTCGTGCGTGTGGTCAACGCGTCGGGAGTGCGTGGTCTCGCTCGGCGCGCCACACTGGTGCTGCGCGATTTCGGCTACGATGTCGTGGACTACGATTCCGAGCGCAGCCTGCGGGAGAGTACGCAGATCACGGTACATACCGGGCGTCCGGAGTGGGCCGAGCGTCTCAAGCACGCACTGGGGGTCGGGACCATCACCACCAGCGCCGATACGTCACGCTATGTGGACCTCACCGTCGTGCTCGGTCGAGACTGGCAGCCGCCGTCCGAGCCGCTCCGTCCGTAGCTGCCCGCACGCCGCCGCGATATCGAGACCACGACTGCGGCGCACGGCGGTCTCCACGCCCCGTGCGCGAACGGCCATGGCGAAGGCCGAAATCGTTGCTGGTGGAGACGGCACGAATCCCATCGTTCCACCGGGGTGAAGGGGAATGAGGTTCACAAAGGCGCGACAGTCGCGCGCCAACTGCGCCAGTTGCGCCGCGTGTTCCGGTTGATCGTTGACCCCCCCGAGCATGACATACTCAAAGGTGACCCGACGATCGAACACCCGCGCCGCATCGATGACGTCTGCCAAGGGATACTTGGTATTGACGGGCATGAGGCTGCGGCGAAGCGCATCGGTGGGGGCGTGGATGGAGATCGCGAGACGGAACTGCTCGGGGCGCGCCGCGAGTGCCACGATACCCGGAAGAATCCCCACGGTGGATATTGTGATGTGCCGCGCACCGATTCCCAGTGCGCGTGGATCATTGAGCAGGGTGAGTGAGGGGCTGACGGCTTTCCAGTTCATGAGGGGTTCGCCCATCCCCATGAAGACGATGTTGGTTGGTACGATGGCGGGCGTGAGCATGCGCAGAGCCCGCACCTGACCAGCGATCTCCGAGGGCTGGAGGTTGCGCTGGAACCCCATGGCACCGGTCGCGCAGAAGGCACACTGCAAAGCACACCCTGCCTGCGACGAAATACAAAAGGTCAGGCGATCTCCGTCCGGTATGGCCACGGTCTCGATGAGCTGGCCATCATGCAGGCGAAAGAGGAACTTCTCGGTTCCATCTGCCGATCGCTGCCTCGTGGTCAACTCCAGCGACGAAATGCGGAACGATTGCCCGAGTGCTTCACGCAGCGCTTTCGGCAGTTCGGTCATGTCGTCGAAGCCCTGGACAGGCCGCTGCCAGAGGCGTCCGAAAACCTGCGCGGCGCGATAGGAAGGCTCGCCCCGGGCGGTCATCCATTCACCCAGCAGGGCGAGCGCCGCATCGGGCTCCAGGTCGAGTAAATCCGGAAGCGTGGTCACTTGAGCACCGAGCTGAGCGTGAACTGGTAGATCGCGCCGAGTCCGGATACCCCTTCTTCGCGAGCAATGGCCACGACGAAGCGCGTGTAGTGCAGGGCGAGCCCCGATCGCCACCGGGTGACCGGATCCCCGCCAACGTGGGAGCGCAGGGACGCGACGCGAGCCTCCAGCCGATCCCGTCGGCCCGACAGGAACAGTCCGGCTTCCCTGCCGCCGCGATTCACCTGATCGAAGGATGCGCCAGCCCGAACCTCACGAAGCTCGTCATCGCCGGCAACGCGCAGATCCGCGGCCGACAACAGGGCGGGGCGATCCTCGATCTCGCGCCCGGGACGCCACAGGAAACTGGAGACTGCGAGTCGAGCGTTCCGCCACGGCAGGTCGTGCAGCACCGCTCCGAAATCGGCGCTCACCGCGTCACCCGAAATCTGGTCGTTCCGCCCGTATCGCCACCGGACCGCCGTCCCAAGGGTGAGATGTGGCACGACATCGCGCGCTGCCGTGGCGCTTACCAGCCAGGAGGCATAGGGGATGTCACCGAGGATCTGGGGATCGGTTTCCGTGCGGGCCAGTCCGCCGATGGCGGCAGCCTCGGCG
>CAZPJX010000166.1:0-5504 GCA_964586985.1 uncultured Gemmatimonas sp.
TGACTCTGCATCGAGCGATGCCCTGCTCAGGGCATCGCGATTCTTCGCGGGACGCCGCTGAATGCCGGCGCATTCGTGCGGTGTTGCGCCAGCGAGCACCACACGGGTCGTGTGGTGATGCACCGCGGCGGCCCTGGAATCCAGCGGGCAGATGCGGTCATCTGTGGTGCGGGGATCGTGGGCATCGCGGTGGCGCACGCTCTGGCCGCCCGGAACGGCTGGCGCCACGTCATGCTGGTCGACGAGGGTGCTCCACTCTCGCTCACGAGCGACAAGTCTTCCGAGGCCTATCGCAACTGGTGGCCTGGTCCAGATGAGGCCATGGTGCTGCTGATGAATCGCAGCATCGATCTGCTGGAAGCGTGGGCGGCCGCGTGCGGGAACCGGTTTCATCTCAACCGCCGTGGCTACCTGTACACGACGGCCGATCCCGCGCGTGCGGCGCTGTTCGAGAGCGAGGCTGCGCGGGCTTCCGCGCAGGGTGCAGGTCCGCTACGCGTGCATCGCTCCGAGAACGACGCCCAGCGGTATACGCCGTCGGCGCACCGTGGGTATCTCAATCACCCCGACGGAGCGGACCTCTTTCTCGATCGCGCCGCCATCCGCCGATGCTTCCCCTGGCTGAACCCTGATACCCGCGCCGTGCTGCATGCTCGCCGCTGCGGGTGGTTTTCTGGCCAGCAGTTCGGCATGCATCTGCTGGAGCAAGCGAGAGCAGCAGGGGTCACCTGTACAACCGCACGAGTGGTTGCAGTGGAGCGCGCCCGGGGCGAGGTCGCGGAGGTGCACCTGCGCAACGCCGCAGGGGAAGAGGCGCGGGTCAGCACCTCGGTGTTCGTGAATGCCGCCGGGCCACATGCGCGTGCCGTGGGACGCATGACCGGGTACGATATCCCTCTCTTCTCGGAGGCGCATTACAAGGTGGCGCTGGAAGATGTTCGCGGGGTGATCGACCGGAATACGGGTCTCGTCATACTGAATGACGCGCAGCGACTCGCATGGAGTGCGGAGGAGCGGGAAGCGTTGGCGGCGAACGAGGCCACGCGGTGTTTCACGGATCTCATGCCGGCCGGCGTACATTTTCGGCCGGAGGGCTATGGGGATGCGAAGACCGTGCTCATGCTCTGGGACATTCATCGTGATTCCCGCATCGATGAACCTGTGTACCCGCTACCCGACGACCCGTACCTGCGCGAGATCGTGCTGCGTGGGGCGATGAAGCTGGTACCGCAGCTCTCCGCATATCTCGAGCGCCTGCCACCGATGTATGTGGATGGCGGCTATTACACGAAGACGGTAGAAAACCGACCGTTGATCGGACCGGCCGGTCCGCGTGGCGCATTTGTCTGCGCGGGGTTCTCCGGCTTCGGCCTCATGGCCGCCGCCGCCGCCGCGGAGTTGCTCGCCAGCCAGATGACTGGCGAGGAGCTGCCGTCCTATGGCGCTGCGTTCCGGCCGGATCGGTATGAGGATCCGGCCTATCGTGAGCGGCTCGTCTCATGGGGAAGCACCGGGCAGTTGTGAACCTAGGGGCGCACGGCCCCCTTTCTGACCTGCGCGTCCATCAGGCGAAGGAGTTCCTGGTTGCTCCAGGGTTGCCACCCGTGCGGCTTGAGCGGGCGACCGTAGTCGAACTTTCCAGCGTAATAGGGCCCCTTGCCTGGTTGTTTCGTGCTTTCCAGAAAGGCCTCGAAACGATAGACGCCGAGGTTCAGGAAGTAGTTGTCCATGTCCCCAACAGCGACATGGATCTTCCCAACGAGCCGCGGTCCGATGGTCTTCCAGTGGCGTTCCACATAGTCCCGCAGGTCGTATCCCCCGCTGCGCATGGCTTCGGCGACCCGGTGGTCGATTGCCCCGGTGTGCTTGTCCCAGAGCGGCTGGGGATAGCCATCGGCGCCAACCGGTGCCCATGCGGCCTGCCAGCCGTCCCACTGACCGCCCGAGCGACCCTTCGTAGCGATGACGAGCTCCGCCTGATTCTCCTCGCGCATGCTGAGCTCCATCATCCCCTCGGGGCTTCGGCTCGAGGGAATCTCACGTGCGAGCCAGGCGCCATCGCGGCGCTCGTAGGCATTGGAATCGGCGTAGATGTTGCCGAACTGGTAGTTGCGGAAATCGAGCTGGTCGGGATAGAGCGACCAGGCACCACCGAACACGTCAGGGTAGTGAATCTGAAGCCCCAGCACGTCCCAGCCACCGGTGGAGCCACCGGTGAGCATGCGGGCATGGCTCGATGCCACGGTGCGATAGCGACGGTCGATCTCGGGGATCAGCTCCTTGGTGATGACATCACCGTAGGGACCATTGTTTGCCGAGTTGAGCGCGTAGCTGTCATCGTAGAACGGCGTGGGGTGCTGAAGGAACACGGCGATGAATTCCGGCACCTTCCCTGTGGTCCATGCCTGCTGAAACTCGCAACCGGTTTCCCGAGCACTGCGGGCCAAACGGGTGGCGCGGGCCTCCGCGGACTCCGGTCGATCGCAGCCCTCGAAGGTGAAACCGAAGGGGGCCCGTTCGCTGAAATGGCCGATGGTGTACACCACCGGATACCGCCGCTGCGTGTTCTGCGCGTATCCCTTGGGGAGCAGGACCACGGCACCCACGGTCATGTCATGGTTCCAGAAGGCACTGGCGCGCTTCGACGTCATGGTGAAGCGCTTCACCCATTCCGTGTCCGCGATCTTCTGCACCGGTGGCAGCACCCTGTCGGCAGTGAGTGTGATACGGGCATTGCCATCGACCCGGACTTTCTGCACAGGGCTGACCATGGCACCGGGCGCGTCGTTGAAGCGCTGGCCTGCCCAGGGGTCCATATGCGCCCAGATGGTATGCCCGTCGCTTCGCGCGAACCTGGTGTAGGGCAGGATCATGCCCTGCACGAAGTATTCGCCGGCGGGGAGCTGCTTCACGGATGTGAAGGGAAACCCCAGGGTTGATCCATCGATGACTGCTGCCGCGCCGGGAGCCAGTTGCTCGATGTCGACACCCATGAACTGTTCGCTGCCACGCCGGGCACCGGCTTGCAGCCGTGGCTCCGTGCGATCCGTGCGGGCAACGAAGACGAAAGCGCGGCCCGTCACGGCGGTTGGGGAAGCCGTTGCGGGAAACGATACCGAGAAGGTCTGTGCCGCGGCCGACGAGGAGGACAGTCCGAGGCCGATCGCCGAGATCGCCAGCAGGGAGAGAGTGCGCATGCTTCAATCTACGCCCGGGGATCTCAACAGCAGATGACACCGGCGGTACTATTGGCCCATGCGTATCCTCTTTCTGTCGCTGTCGGCGCTGGTGGTCATGGTGATCGCCGGTCTTTCCCTGCTCTGGCCACCCGTCCTGTGGGCCTATGTTCTGGTACTGCCGGCGATCGGCCGTGGCCTCGTGGACATGCTCCAGACCAAGCAGGCGATCCGGCGCAATTTCCCGTTGATCGGGAACGCCCGGTATCTCATGGAAATGATTCGCCCGGAGATCAATCAGTACTTCGTCGAATCCAATAATGAGGGCAGGCCGTTCAGTCGCAACCATCGTTCGGTGATCTACCAGCGCGCGAAAGGACAGCTTGACACGTTGCCCTTCGGCACGCAGAAGGACGTGTATGAGGTCGGGTACGAGTGGATCAATCATTCACTCGCTCCAGTCCATCCCGACCCGGCTCAGGCGCGGGTGCTTGTGGGCGGCCCTGACTGCACGCAGCCCTATTCCGCATCGATCTTCAATGTCTCGGGCATGAGCTACGGCTCACTGAGCAAGAATGCGATTCTCGCGCTCAACGCCGGGGCGAAAATGGGGAACTTCGCTCACAGTACGGGTGAAGGAGGGCTCAGCCCGTATCACCTGGAGCCTGGGGGCGATCTGGTCTGGCAGATCGGGACGGGATACTTCAGTTGCAGGGACAAGCAGGGACGCTTCGATCCCGGCGGTTTTGCCGAACGGGCCACGCTGCCGAACGTCAAGATGATCGAGATCAAGCTGTCGCAGGGTGCGAAGCCCGGGCATGGCGGCATCCTCCCCGCAGCCAAGCTTACTCCCGAAATCGTCGAGATCCGTCATGTGGAGCCCGGGCATGATGTCGTGTCCCCGCCGGCTCATACGGCCTTCAGCACGCCCCTGGAGATGGTGCAGTTCATCCGCCGTCTGCGTGAACTATCCGGCGGCAAGCCAATCGGTTTCAAGCTCTGCGTGGGCAAGCGGCATGAGTTTCTGGGTATTCTCAAGGCGATGCTCGAAACGGACATCCTCGCCGACTTCATCACCGTGGATGGAGGCGAGGGCGGGACGGGTGCCGCCCCGCTGGAGTTCTCCGATTCGGTGGGCATGCCGCTCAACGAGGGGCTGTCGTTCGTCCACAACGCTCTCGTGGCCACGAACCTGCGCGACCGCATTCGCGTGTTCGCCTCGGGGAAGGTCACGACCGGGTTTGCAATGGCCACCAAGTTCGCCCTGGGTGCCGATGCCTGTAACGCGGCCCGCGCCATGATGATCGCACTGGGCTGTATCCAGGCGCTCAAGTGCAATACCAACACCTGTCCCACGGGGGTTGCCACACAGGATCCGGCCCTGGTGAATGGCCTGGTGGTGGGTGACAAGTCCCATCGGGTGGCCCGTTATCATCGGGAGACCGTGAAAAGCTTCCTCGAGGTCCTGGGTGCCACTGGTCTGCAGCGCCCCCGCGATCTCAAGCCCTGGTTCATCATGAAGCGGGTGAGCGCCATGGAGATTCGCAGCTATGGGGATATTTATCCGCAGTTGGAACCCGGCCAGCTCTTCCATCGCCCGGAGACGACTCGGATGTCGCGTGCCTGGGCGCTTGCCAGTGCGGAGCATTTCTGATCGGGATCCGGTGTCCTGATTCGGGCGGAGTGGCGCGGTGCACGCCTTGCTTCGTGTCGGCGCGTGCGACTAGGCTATTTCCACCATGACGCACGAGCAGACACACTACGAGCAACTGGGCGGCGAGGAGGGAATCCGCAGCCTGGTGGACCGTTTCTATGACCTGATGGATACCGCGCCGGAGGCCACTGCCGTCAGGGCACTGCATGCCGCCAGCCTCAAGGTCTCGCGGCAGAAGCTGTTCATGTTCATGAGCGGCTGGACGGGTGGACCGCAGCTCTATGTCGAGCAATACGGGCACCCGCGCCTGCGCATGCGTCATTTTCCATTCAGCATCGCCGAGCGCGAGCGGGATGAATGGCTTTGGTGTATGGATCGGGCATTGGATGAGCATCAGGCGCCTGAGGAGCTCAAGGCGTTTCTGCGTGAACGCCTGCACGCCCTGGCGGATCATATGCGAAACCAGCCCGGTTGATCGGTGCGCATCGTCGGCGGGAAGTTCGCAGGGCGCAATCTCACCTCACCCAATGACTTCCGGGTGCGTCCCACTGCGGAGGCCGTTCGAGTTGCGATGATGAAGCTGCTGCGCCATGATCTCGAAGGAGCGCGGGTGCTCGACTTGTTCGCCGGCACCGGCGCCATTGGCCTCGAAGCGCTCTCGCGGGGGGCAAGAT
>CAZPJX010000167.1:0-5489 GCA_964586985.1 uncultured Gemmatimonas sp.
CCCAGAGTGGCGAAAAGGCTTCTCGCAAATAGACGTACTGCCCGCCGGCGCGCGGCATCATGGCCGCCAGTTCGCCGTAGGACAGGGCCCCCAGCACGGTCAGCACTCCGGTGAGTACCCAGGCGGCAAGGAGCCACCCAGGTGCCCCCAGCACGCGGCTCATGTCTGCCGAGACGATGAAGATGCCGGAGCCGATCATCGAACCCACCACCACCATGGTGGAATCGTAGAGACCAAGCCCACGGTGAAATTCGGTGTCGAGTTCCGCCGCCTTGTCGCTCCCTGCGGGGTGTTGTGGGGAATCAGCTCCTGTCATGCATGCCCTCGGTCACTTGCCGGGTTCAACGAGTCGGCCATGCTGCCGCAGGATTTCCAGCAAACGGTCGCGGGGAACCGCGCGCACCGTCCGTCCGTTGATGCCGGTCATCGTCTCACCGGCAATCAGCGCGTTGATGATGGCCTCTTCCACCGCCTCCGCGGTCGCCGTGAAGAGCGCACTGATGCGCTGATTGGAGAGCGTCACGGTCCGCGCCGTATCTGCGGCAGCAGCGGCACCTGCATTCGCGGTGGAGAAAGCAATCGCGATATCGCCAGATCCGTTCCCCGAGGTGGCACCGGTACGCCCCAATCCGTGGGAAGCGCGGTGAGCGATTCGCTTCAACTGGTGCGGCATCACCGGCGCATCGGTCGCGATGACAATGATGATCGAACCGAGTTCCTCAGGTTCCTCCAGCGAAGTCTGGCTGGAGGCACCAGCACCGGGCTGGCGTGCGAGTTCCTGGTAGACCGGCACGCCTCCCACCCGCAGCGTCCCCCCGTGATTGGCTTGCACGAGCACCCCCACCGTGTAGCCGCCATTCTGAGCCGTGACCTTCCGGGACGCTGTGCCGGTTCCGCACTTGTAACCGTAGCAGCTCATTGCGGTACCGCCACCCACATTGCCTTCGGCAACAGGTCCGGAGGCCGCGCCGTCGAGTGCCGCAAAGACATGTGCCTCATGCACATGAAAGCCGTTGATGTCGTTCAGCCCTCCGTCGTAGGTCTCCCCCACCACGGGCAGGGCCCACGGCTGACGCATCTTCCCATGCTGTACGGCCCACTTGATGGCGGCATCCCGGACCGTGCCCACGCTGTGCGTGTTGGTGATGAACACCGGCCCCTCGAGGAAGCCCCCCTCTTCAATCCAGGTGGTCCCCGTCAGCTCACCATTGCCGTTGATGGAAAACCACGAGGCAAACACGGGATCCGTCGACGCCTTACCTCGCGGGAGAATCGCGGTCACCCCTGTGCGCACGGGCCCCTTGCCCACTACGAGCGGGCCTTCGCCCGATATCAGTGTGGTGAGGCCCACCTCGACGCCTGCAACATCGGTAATGGCGTTCCATCGCCCCGGCGTCCCTTCGAACGGAATGCCGAGATCGCGCGCGCGGCTTCTGGGCCTGCAGGCTCCCCGTTGCCAGCAGCATCGACAGCGCAAGTAGACCCCAACGACGACACGTAGTGCGCATGACGACCCCTTCGAGGTGAACGACAATGATCGGACCCCACACACCCCCTGTGGGCAGGTCCGGAGATCATCCCCCCGATTCTCCCGTCACGCAAGACCCTCCGCATCCCGCATTCGAGCCGACCACGGTGTGTCATCCCGCTATGCGGGAATCAACAACGACCCCCGCCTCTCCTTGTTAGCGCGAGCGCAGGATTCCCTGTAGGAATGCCCCAAGTGCGATACCACCAAGCGCCCAGAACACGGGCCAGTTGCCGGCGCCCAGCGAAGCAATGGCCGGTCCGGGGCACACGCCGCTGAGCCCCCAACCCATCCCGAAGATCGCGGCACCCAGGAGCGTATCACGATTGAGGGTCGCAGCATGCGCGCCGAACTGCTTCGCCAGCACGGGAGCCCGTCTCAGACGGGGAACCAGCTGATAGGCAAGCATGGTGACGCCCATCGCGCCGCCGAGCACGAGCAGCAGGCCGAAATCCTTCCATTCCAGAAAGGAGAGCACAACCTCAGGCCGGATCATGGCGGCCTCCGCAAGGCCGAACCCGAACAGCGCCCCACACCCGAGCACCACCGCAAGACTGGTGCGGGTCATGAGGCGAGCACCCAGGCGGCCAATTGGGCAGTGGCCATGGCCGTCGCGAGAAATGTGAGCACGGCCAGCAGCGAGGGAAGCTGGAAGGAGGCCAGGCCACAGATGCCGTGGCCGGAAGTGCAGCCATTGGACAGCCGGGCGCCATACCCCACCAGCAATCCACCGACGAGCAGGCGCCACCAGGGTACGCGGGTTACCATCGCATCGCCGGGTGTGGTGAGCACGTACCACGCGAACGCCCCCAGCACCAATCCGAGCGCGAGCACCAACCGCCACTGCCGGCTCGACGTGAAACGCTCCTGCTGAAAATACGATGCCCGGGAGACGTAGGACCAGGTGCTGCTGAAAACGCTGCTCATGCCGCCAATGAGCCCCGTCATCACGAACAGGAGGGCGACCGCCGAGCCGATGAGCAACCCACCCATGAGGTACGGTTGCCACCCGTTGGGGAAGAGGAGGGAAAGAGACATGGTGCGCAAGATAGGCACGCCGTGATGCGGAATACCACCCACACTGCCGGTAGCCTGACTCGTCCATCCCTCCCTGCGTCCGTACACCGCGTCGCACATGCTCTCACCCATGCTCTCACGCATGCTCTCGCACCTGCTTCCGCTTCAGGCCGGTGCACCGCAGTATTGGCACGTCCCTGAACCTCGGTGAACTGCCGGACCAGCATCCGGCTCACCCCATCATCGGCCAATTCCGGAGCGGTCCGGCTTCTCATGCACACAGGATCGTGGCGGGTCTCAGCACCCGCGTACCGCGGTGCAGTGGTGATGGCTCTATTGCTCACCTGCAGTTGCAGCGCCCTCGTTGGGGCGCAGACATCAACGCCGGGATCAGCGCAGCCGCGCAGCGATATGACGGGCAAGGTGATGACGGTGAACGGGCTGATCGATCCGAACCAGCTTGGCCGTACGCTGCTCCACGAGCACGTCTTCGCGGATTTCACCCTCCCCTACGATGAACCGGATCGCTGGGCCCTCGCCGGGCGCGCCAGACCGGCGGGAGCCACCGATACGCGCCTGTATCACGCGCCACTGACCCTCAACCTGCTGGCCAGGGTCATGCTCGGCGCCATGAATCGCGACAACTGGCAGCTTACGGATGAAGCCCAGCAGCGCCAGGAGGTGGCCGATTTCCGACGTGTGGGGGGAGGCACCATCGTGGATGTTACCAGTACCGGCCTCACCCGCCGGCCAGACGCCCTGCGCCGAGTATCACAGGCGACCGGCATCAACCTCGTCATGGGTTCGAGTTGGTATCGTCCGGGCTGGTACACCTCCGAGACCGATGCACGCAGTGTGGAGAGCCTGAGCGAGGAGATCGTCCACGACATCGTCGAGGGGGTGGACGGCAGCGGAATTCGCGCCGGCATCATCGGCGAAATCGGTACGGGTGATTCGCTCGTCGATGACCGGGCCGAGCGGATTCTCCGGGCTTCCGCCAGAGCCAGCCGGCGCACGGGCGCGGCCATCACGCTCGATATCCGCAACCGACAGCACAGCCACATCCTCGACCTGCTGGCCACCGAAGGTGCGGACCTCGCACGCGTGATTCTTGGTCATACGGACCTGGTGGCCAGCGATACTGGTTACCTGACTCCATTGCTGCAGCGCGGTGCGACGCTGGAGTTCGACCTGCTGGGGCGACCTCCGCTCGTAACTCGGACCCGTCCACTCGATCGCGACGTGGCCCGAACGATCGTCACGCTGATCAACGCCGGATATGGCGATCGCATTGTGCTTTCGCAGGATGTCAGTGAGAAGACCCACCTCAAGGCCTACGGGGGAACGGGCTACGCATTTCTTGAGGAGCAGTTCCTGCCCTACCTCAAGCGTCAGGGTGTGACAGATGCCCAGATCCGCCAGCTCGTCGTGGACAATCCCAAGCGTCTCCTGACGCTCACCGCACCTCGCTGATCAGGAACAGCATGCGCATACGGATGACGTCTCCCACCTGGCACCTGGTGACACGGTGCCTCGCAGCCGCACTGTCCCTGATGGCGGTGGCCACGCTCTCGGCACAGCGCCCACCCACTGCACGTCCACCAGTTCCCAACCTCGCCGGGAAAGTGCTCACGGTTCTCGGCCCGGTCGATCCTTCGGTGCTTGGGCCCACGCTGATGCATGAACACATCTTCATTGAGTTCCAGAACCCGCAGTCTCGCACACGCCGCACCAGCGTACCCACCGCCCCGCCTCCGGCCCTGGAGGATTCCATCACCCTCGAAGACGCCTACACCATCCGCTACAGCTTCGGCGGCGGACCACGTGGCACGAGCTTTCTCGGCGATTTCGACGAGATGTACCGGGAAGTCATGGCGTTCAAGATGGCAGGCGGTGGGACGATCGTTGACGTGTCCTCCATTGGCCTCGGACGCGACCCGGTGGCGCTGTCCCATATGGCGCGCGCCACTGGTCTCAATATCGTGATGGGAGCCAGCTGGTACATCAAACGATATCATCCACTCGACATGGACACGCGGACGGTCGAGCAATTGACCGACTCCATTGTCCACGACGTTACCGTGGGGGTCGATGGTACGGGCGTCCGCTCAGGAGTGATCGGCGAGATCGGCATCGATGGCGGTCCGCTGACCGCGAATGAACTCAAGGTCATTCGCGCGAGTGCCCGCGCTGCCCGAATCACCGGTGCTCCGATGACCTTTCACGCCGGCGGTGTCAACGAGGAACGGCTGGTCACGATCGAAACCTCGCTATCCGAAGGCGTACGTCCGGAGCAGATCATCATGGGGCACAGCGGAGCGCTCACACCCAATATGCCGCTGGTCAAAAAGATCCTGGCCAAGGGTGTGTACTTCCAGATCGACTGGCTGGGCGTGATCACAGGACCCGACGGTATTTTCGGCAATCGCAGTGATCACACCATCGCTGAGGCCATCGTCGAGATCATCCGACTCGGCTATGCCGATCGCATCCTGCTCAGTCACGACATCTGCACCAAGGCCCAGTTGCAGACCTACGGCGGAACGGGGTTCGCGTATGTCTCCGAGTACTTCATTCCGGAGCTGCGTCGTCTTGGCGTCAGTGAAGAGAACCTGCGCAAGATCATGATCGACAATCCGCGTCGTGCACTGACCTTTACGACGCCGCGTCCCTGAGCCACGGCCGGCGGTGCGACACCCTTATCGCGTCCAGCGAATTGAATGATTGGTCGAGGCGTTCAGTTGGTGTTGGTGGGCGTGGCGAGGATGGTGCGCTGGATGGGGGTGAGTTGGGTGGTGGTCATGTGCTGCTCCTTCGCAGGTGGTGGATGACGAGGTGATGAACGCGCTGTCTGGCAGTGAAGCCACGCGAGAGATCCCCGCCTCCCCCTGCCGTTGCCTGTGCCACACTGATAAGATTCAGGCTTCGTCAACCATGTCAGGAT
>CAZPJX010000168.1:0-5468 GCA_964586985.1 uncultured Gemmatimonas sp.
CAGCGGGGCGCCTCGGCAGAAGCCGGGACGCCCCGCTGTCTGTTTCAGGAATTGCCCGCCACGTCTGCGATCACACCTGGCGTCATCGGAACGCGGGGACCAGCAGGATCAGGATCCAGCCGCATCCTCCTCGAGGGGACCGCTCCGCTTCACGTCCTTGAATGAACGGCGCGGAGCTGTGCTCCGATCGAATGTCGCAACAGCACCGTCCACCAGTCGCTGCAATACGATCTCAAGAAGCGTGGTTTGATGTGGACGCAGTGCATCCAGCATGGATCGCTGCTCCGCGGTGTACTCCGCCGGCATGTAGGAGACGAGGCCGTTGTCCGGACGTGCGACAACTCGGAAGCCGAGTCCTTGAAGTCCCGTCATGGCGGGACGGAGGATTCGAGTCGGATCTCGAGGATCGGTGACCGCTGGAGCACCCGTGAGCGCCGCATGGTTGAAGAAGAACGTGAGATGATTGGGCGCGCGTCGGTTCAACTGTCGATCAACCAGAAAACCACGGGGCAAGCCATCGGGATTGCCCGTGTGATCGGTGAACAGCAGATCGAAATCAGTGACCGGGAATCCCTCCGTATCGACCACCCGCACTACAAGCATCGCACAGGGATCGTGGAGATGCTCCCGATCCGGCAGCAGTCTCACCTTCACGATCTCGACGCGCTCGTCCTCGACGACCTGCTCCGTCTCTTCGGTGAACGCTCGAGCCAGCTCACCGTATGCCTCCGTCGACTGGACCATGAGACAGCGCCAGACCTGCTCCGTCGTGTCGAGACCGGTGTCCGACTGCTCCTTCTGCAGCGAACGCATAATGCCGCGTTCCTCACCGGAGTGCGCGGCGCCCTTGATCAACCGAAACGGTGTGGTCGGCGCAGCATTGATGCGATTGGCACGCAGCTCCAGCGGCCAGGACTTTCTGGTGGACCGGCCACCCACGTATTGCTGACGAAGTTGGACAAACCGGGAGTTCAGATTGGCGGCAGCGGCGCGTACCACCCCATCACTGCCTAGCTCCGCCGTGTAGGAGTTGAGATGGTCGTAGAGGGCGCGATCGATGGACTGTCCGGTCAGCACAAACGGGTAGACCGGCGCGGCGTCAGACGAGCGAATGCGCTTGCTGGCCCAGTCCTGGTTCAGCGACCACGATTCCGGGCTCCCCAGTTCCAGCCAGTTCAACACGCCCGCACCGGGCTCGACATCCTGCGCCCAGCTCTTCAACCGGCTGACCCGACTCTTGCCCAGCTGGGCCAGCGCGCTGCCGAAATTGGCTGGCGCCAGCATCACCAGATGGCTCATCGGACACCCTGTGGAGGTGCCGTTGTAGAACCGCCTCCACCATTCCCGCGCCAGTGGGCCCCCGGTACTGTGCGTGATCATCGCAAAGCGCTCATTCCGTCCGAGCGTGGGGAGAATGTCCCGTTGTACCGCTGCCTCGAGTGCGCGCGAGAGGTCAGTCATGGTGACCGCGTCATCGAAGGAGACATAGCGCCCAAGCAGCACGTCGCGGCGCTCGAGCGTCACGCCAGCGGCGGCGGCCCTCGCTACCAGTTGCTCCGGCAACTGGCCATAGGTGTCGGTATGGGTGACCGACCACCCATGCAGCAGCGCCACTACCATGCGTTTCGCCATGCGATACTCCAAAGACCGTGATCAGGTGCGGAGAACCCCGCCGAGCGCTGCCTTCGGGGTGACCCGGTGGCCCCACCGCAACATTGACAGCACTGCTATCCCGGCAGCATACAGCATGGTGCGAGAACGCGCTGCTCCTCGACGTGTTCAGATCCTCATTCGACCATCATCGTTCATCCCCACGTGGACCCGAAAGGCACAGCGCACATGAAGATCTATTCCTGGAACGTGAACGGCCTGCGGGCAGTGTTGCGGAAGGATGTATTTCTTCCATTCCTGGACACGCATCGGCCAGACATTCTTTGTCTGCAGGAAACCAAATCCGAGCGCGATCAAGTGGAGATCGATCTGCCGGCCTATCACGAGTACTGGAATTCTGCCGAGACCAGGGGATACTCGGGGACCGCGATCTTCAGCCAGGCCAAGCCGCTGCGCGTCACCACGGGGTTCCCGACTGCGGTGGCCAGACGCTTTGACTTTGTCGATGACGCCGGTCGAGACAGCGCAACCGAAGGACGGATCATCACGGCGGAGTATCCCACCTTCTATGTGGTGACCGTCTACACCCCCAACGCCAAGGATGATCTGAGTCGGCTGCCCCTGCGCGCGGACCATTGGGATCCGGCGTTTCTGGCGCACTGCAAGGCACTTGAGAAAAAGAAGCCCGTGATCTTCTGCGGAGACCTCAACGTGGCCCACACCGAACTCGACCTCGCCAACCCCAAGCCCAACCGCGGCAAGAAGGGGTTCACCACCGAAGAACGGCAAGGGTTCCAGGCTTTCGTGGATGCGGGATTTGTGGATACCCTCCGCCTATTCAAGCAGGGGAACGGCCACTACTCCTGGTGGAGCCACCGCGCAGGCGCCCGCTCCAGGAACATCGGCTGGAGAATCGACTATATCCTGGTCTCGGCCACGCTCCGTGAGGCCGTGATCAACGCCGAGATCCACGCCGATGTGATGGGCAGCGACCACTGCCCCGTGAGCATTACGCTTGACGTGTAGGGCACCCTGAAGGAATCATCATCAGTGCACCGTCGACTCACTACGGTGCCTCTGCTTCTCGAGGAGCATTCATGTTGATCAGCACGACACTGGCCCAGGCCATCAACACCCAGATCGGCAACGAATTCGGAGCCAGTCTGCAGTACTACGCAATCGGCGCGCACTTTCATCGCATGCATCTGGTGCAACTCGCCAAGCTCTTCTTCAAGCAGGCCGACGAGGAACGCGAGCACGCCCAGAAGCTGCTGCACTACGTGGTGGATACTGGCGGCGAACTTCGGCTTCCGCCGGTCAAGGAACCGATACACACCTTCGCCTCAGCGGAGGAGGCTCTGTCTGCGGCCCTGGCCTGGGAGGTGGAGGTAACGGGTCAGATCTCGCGCTTGATGGATCTCGCAGCCAGCGAGAGCGACTACCTCGCGCAGAATTTTCTCCAGTGGTTTGTGGACGAGCAGCTCGAGGAAGTGAACAAGATGACCCGTCTGCTCGGGGTGGCTCGCATGGCAGGAGAACGCAATCTGATCTCGGTTGAGGCCTACCTGGTACACGGGGGCTAACCGCACGCGGGTAACCCGAGAGTGGAGCATGAGTACGTCCGCCGAGCCTCGGCGCGATTCCAGACCACTGAGCAGCCTATGAGCAGGTCCTGACCATGCAGTCCCGAGCCCGTTTCCACTCGCTCATCACCAAACGCCCTGCCACGGCCCGGCGGGCCAGGGCGCTGTTCGCCACGGCGAGGGGCGCCACGGCGAGGGGCGCCGCGGCGCTGTTGGCCTTTGCGCTGTTCGTCACGGCGCTGGTGGCGAGTTCAGGGACCGCGCAGGGGGCGCCCGACCGCATTGTCGCCATTGGCGACCTGCACGGAGATTTGTTGGCTGCGCGAACTGCGCTTCGTCTGGCCGGGGCCATCGATAGCAGCGATCACTGGATCGGCGGGAAGCTGATCGTCGTGCAGACCGGCGATCTCATGGATCGTGGCGACGACGAGGTGGCCATCCTTGCCCTTTTGCGTCGTGTGCGTGAAGAAGCGCAGCGTGCTGGAGGAGCCGTCCATGTGCTCAATGGCAACCATGAGCTGATGCAGGCGTACTTCGACTTCCGGTATGTAACGGACTCGGGGTTCCGGTCCTTTGTTGCCGCCATGGATGGACCCGCGGTGACACTGCCGGAGAAGGTCACGCCGATTCAGCGTGGCCGCGCACTCGCCTTTCGACCGGGTGGACCGATCAGCAAGGAGTTGGCGACCCATCCAACGATGTTCCTCCTGGATGGAAATGCCTTCGTTCACGGCGGGATCCTGCCCGCGCACGCGAAGCGTGGAATCGAGCCGATGAATGAGGAAGTACGCGCCTGGCTTCGGGGCGACGCGCCACAGCCCACCTGGATCAAGGGCGATCAGAGCCCCGTCTGGACCCGTCTCTACTCAAAGGCTCCCGATGCCGCTGCCTGCGAGACGGCACGTGAGGCGCTTGCCCTGCTGAAGGCCAAGCGCATGATCGTGGGACATAGTATCCAGAAAGGCGGAATCACCAGCTATTGCGATGGTGCCGTCTGGGCAATTGATGTGGGAATGTCCGCCTTTTCGGGCGGCAAGATCCAGGTGCTGGAGATTCGCGGTGACAGTGTCCGCCCGCTGGGGCCGGTCGATCACCCGGGGCCAGCCCGGAAGAAAGGGCGCTAGCGAACAGATAGGGCTTCTCCGTACTCAGGGCGTGGTGAGACGAACATCACCGCTCCCTGCCAAAATTTATGTTGGCAAGTCATCCTCCGACGCGCAGATTGTGCCCGACCTTTACGGACGGAGATGTGCGTGATGAAGAAAGGACTGCTGGCGCTAATGGCGTTACCACTGTTGGCCGGAAGTGCCGTGGCCCAGAGTGGGGCGGCGGGAGGGGCGGGCGGTGGCGCTGGGCGGGCGGGCGGCGGGGCCGGCGGCATGGACCCGGCGGTCCTGGCAGCCAGGCAAGCGGCGGCCAACAAGCCCCGTACCATCGAGGGGATCAATACCGTGTGGCTCGAGGAACTCACCCAACCCGAGTTCCGCGACATGCTCAAGGATGGCTACACCACTGTGCTGATCATGACGGGCGGCGTCGAGAACAACGACGGCAACCTCCAGATGAACAAGCACAACATCAACATCAAGCTCCACGGCGAGTTGATGGCCCGGAAACTGGGCAAGACCCTCGTGGCCCCGCTCGTCACACTCGAACCGGGCAACGCGGGCACCACCATCCAGCCAGGTCGGGCAGGCCCAATGATTTCACAGGCCACCTATGTCGCGCTGCTGTACGATATGGGCAACTACCTGCGCAGCATGGGCTTCAAGGAGATCTATTACATGGGCGACAGCGGTGGAAACGGCCGAGGGATGCAGGCCGCCGCCGACTCGCTTACAAAGGTCTACGCCAGCAGCCCGGATCGGGTCTACTTCAAGCACATTCCGGAGTTTTATAACCACACCAGTGTGGTTCAGCCCTACATCCAGAACGTGCTCAAGATCCCTGAGGGGATCAAGATTGGTGCGAGCACGGGCACCAGCGGTCTGCACGAAGAGCTCAGCATCGATGCCACCATGGCGCTTGCCGACCCGCAGTCGATCCGTTTCGAACAGCGCGTGAAGGCCGGCGAAGCCGAAATCAACGGCATCAAGTTCCAGTCGCTCGCCTGGCTGCAGGATCTCGGCCGCAAGATCGCGGACCTCCGGGTCACCACGACCATCAACGCCATCAACGCCTACCGGGCAACGCTACCCAAGCCGTGACGCATGTGGCGCCCACCAACGCAGGTTGGTGGGCGCCACGCGTGTTGTTCTACCGCTCCCAGAACGG
>CAZPJX010000169.1:0-5466 GCA_964586985.1 uncultured Gemmatimonas sp.
GGTGCGGCCCCCCCAGCGCGCGCGGTGCAGCACGCCCTGCACGCTCACGAGCGGCAGGCCCACCTCGCGCGCGAGCACGTTGCCGATCACTGTGACCATGGGCGAAGCGCGGCTCACCAGGGAGGTCGCCGCGGCCATTCGTACGACAATTCGTCTGCATGGCGGGAACGAAGTCTGTTTCGTGTGCACGGTGGACGCCGAAGGGACGATCGAGACGGCGCGGAAAGTGGCGGCCGGCGATATCAGCAGCGTGCTCGCCTTGCCCGGTGTGGCGGCTCGCGGGGAATTGCTGCTGCACAATCATCCGTCGGGCGATCTGACGCCCAGCGATGCCGATATGAACGTCGCGTTCCACTTGCATGGCGATGGCGTAGGGTTTGCCATTGTCGACAACCAGGCCTCGCGCGTCTATGTGGTCACGGAGGTGCCGCAGGGGCGACAGCACGAGCTGCTCGATCCGAATGCAATCGATGTCGCGCTTGGTCCCTATGGACTCATCGCCCAGACCATGCGCGGCACCAATGGGGCGCACGGCTATGAAGACCGGCCCAGTCAACGGGCCATGGCGATCGCCGTTGCGGCAACCTTCAATGAAGGTGGTGTCGCGCTGCTTGAAGCGGGTACGGGTGTGGGCAAGTCGCTCGGCTACCTCGTGCCCGCCCTGCGCTGGGCCCACGCCAACGGGGAGCGCACGATCGTCTCCACGGCGACGATCACACTGCAGGAGCAGTTGGTGGCCAAGGATCTGCCGTTCCTGCAGCATGCCCTGTCGGATCAACCCGTCCGCTTCGCATTGCTCAAGGGGTGGCGCAACTACCTCTGCCTGCATCGTCTCGAGCAGGCTACAGGCGCAGGTGCGGCGCTCTTCGATGAGCAGGTTGGCGAGGATGTGAACATGATCGTTGCGTGGGCCGCGCACACCACCGACGGCTCGCTCGCGGACTTGCCCACGGCACCCCGTGCGGAGGTGTGGGATGAAGTCGCTGCTGAACCCGATCTCTGCGGCAGACTCCAGTGCCGTCATTACAACGACTGCTTCCTGTTCAAGGCGCGTCGGGAGGCGGCGGCAGCTGATGTGGTGGTCGTGAACCATCATCTCCTGCTCTCCGATGTGGCGGTTCGACGTCAGGTGCAGAACTGGGAGGACGCCGCGGTACTGCCCGCCTACAAGCGACTCGTCATCGACGAGGGGCATCATCTCGAGGAGGCGGCGAGCTCACATCTGGGGAGTTCGATTACGCGGCGTGCGCTCACGCGCCTGTTCAATCGGCTCGAACGCCGAGGCAAGGGATTACTGCCCGCGCTGGCGGCGAAGCTGTCGGGGCGCAGTGACCTGCTCAGTGTCGCAAGCATGGACCTGGTGAGGGAGCGACTGTTCTCGAGCGTGCTGACGGCACGTGATCGCACGCAGTTGCTGTTCGAACTCCTTGCGGCGGTGTTGGAGCAAGAGGGCATCGCGGTGCTGCGCCTCACCGAGGCATTTCAAGATCATGTGCTCTGGCGCAGCAGCATCGACGATACGCTCCGGGAATTGCTTACCGAAATCGACGCGATCAGCCAGGGATTGGCCGAAGTCCAGTTGCGACTCGAGAGCGATCAGGCCCGCGCCGAGGAGCTGACCGCGACCATCGGGGAGATTCGCGGTGTCACGCGTCGCCTGCAGAGTGCGGGGGATGCGTTGATGAGAGGTCTCATGCCACCGGCAGATGGACCCGCGGTGGTTCGGTGGATGGAGTTTCAGGGGAAGCCCGGCGTGACGGAACGCAATCTCGCGGTGCACTGTGTTCCGCTTGATCTCGCTCCTGTGTTGCGCGACGATCTCTTCGGGCGCGTGGAGACGGCGGTGGTCACGAGCGCCACGCTCTCCACAGACGGCGGCTTTCAGTTCCTCGAGCGACGGCTCGGCCTCGCCGGCCATGCTGCCCCGGTACGCTCGGCGGTCTTCCCCTCTCCATTTGACTATCCGCGCCAAGCGCTCCTGGTGCTGCCCACCGATCTACCGGCGCCTAATGAGCAGCCTCGCGAGCACTTCGCGGCGGTCACGCGGTACCTGCACGATCTTGCGCAGGCAAGCGACGGCGGGATCTTCGCACTGTTCACGAGCCATCGCGATGTGCGGGAGATGGCAGAGTGGATGCGGGGGCGCGGTCTCGCTGGGCAATGGCCGCTGTTGGTGCACGGCGAAGAACCACGCGATCATTTGCTGCAGCGCTTTCGCGAATCCGGCCGTGCCGTGCTGCTCGGAACCGCGACGTTCTGGGAAGGCGTCGATGTTCCCGGCGAAGCCCTGCGCGGGTTGCTCATTGCCAAGCTGCCGTTTCGGGTCCCTACCGAGCCCATGGTCGCCGCACAGTGCGAGGCGATCGATGCTCGTGGTGGGAATGCATTCGTGGAGTACATGCTCCCGCACGCGTCGCTGCGTCTCAAACAAGGGTTCGGTCGCCTGATTCGCACGGCCACCGATTCCGGGGTCGTGGTGCTCAGCGACCCGCGTGTGGTGACGAAGCGGTATGGCCGCACGCTGCTCAGTGGCCTGCCACCAGCGCAGCGCGTGATCGGCGCATGGGGGGATGTCCGCGTCCAGGTGTCAGCGTTCTATCGGAGCACGCGGTAGACTTCATTGAGGCAGGTGTCCCCATCGCGGGACCTGCAACCCCACCCTCGACCGAACCGTTACGGCTCATGACCGCTCCAACCAAGATCGTCTGCGTAGGACGCAACTACGTGGAGCACGCCCGCGAGATGGGCAACGACGTGCCCAAGCAGCCCATGCTTTTCCTCAAGCCGCCGTCGGCCATCATTCGCGAGGGACAGTCCATCGTGCTGCATCCCGTGTCGGAGCATATCGAATTCGAGGGCGAGATCGCCGTGGTCATGGGCGCCCGGTTGTCGAAGGCCGCGACGGAGACCGAGGCCCGCGCGGCCATTGGCGGTATCGTGGCGCTCAACGATGTCACCGCGCGTGACCTGCAGCGGAACGATGGCCAATGGGCCCGGGCGAAGGGCCTGGACACGTTCTGCCCCCTGGGGATCCCGGGAGCCGTACCAGACGATCTCGATGGCATCGAGCTGATCACACGGGTGAATGGCGTGGTGGCACAGCGGGCGAAGGGTTCGGATATGGTGTTCAAGATTCCATTCTTGCTGCAGTATATCTCACAGTACCTCACGCTCGAGCCGGGTGATCTCGTGGCCACGGGTACCCCCGCGGGGACAAAGCGAATCCACGCAGGTGATGTCGTGGAGGTAGAGCTGGTGGGGATCAGTCGCGTATCCAACCCCGTCGTGGCCGGCACCGCGTGATTGACTGCTCGATTTTCGCTTTGGGGAGCCCAGCCGGCACACCATTCCGAAAACAGGGTATCTTTGAGGGATGACCAGGTCCCTCCCCCCTGATCCATCTCACGATGGGAACGATCCGACGCACCCTGCGGTGCCGTCGGGTGATGCGGGGTACGCTTCCACCTTCTCAGCCCGGGGTACGCCGACCCGGGGGCGGATCCGTGCCCGGGCGCGGGCAGGTGGCATGCAACGGGAGAAGCGTTCGCCCAGAGCGTTTGTGCTGGCGGTTGGGGTCCACCTGCTGGTGGCCGCCGTACTGGTGCAGTGGCTGACGTTCGGTCATGGGCTCCCATCGTGGATGCGGCTTGGGGATGCCGAAGACCAGCGTGACGAACGCCTGACCTACGTGGAAACGCCGGCGCAATCGCCCCGTACCGTTGCACAGACGCCGGCCGCGCGCGTGCCGGTTGCCCCACCACCGGCCCAGGCTCCAGTCCCAAGCGGCCCTGCCGCTGGCGCGCCGAATATCCCCGTGATCCCCTCGGCTCCACGGGATACCGGTCGCGGTGCGCCGCCGGGGAATGGTGTGGGTGCGCTCGATCCCGCTGTGCGTGGCATTCGGCCAGCGTATGAGGATCCGCGTGTATGGCGCGGTTATGGGAGCGGCGGAAGCGGCGGGGCAGGGAACGGTGCGGTCGTACGTGGTGATCGAGCCGACGGTCTCGACAGCATCATGGCCAATATCCTCATGGCGGCGCGGGACTCCGTCGATTCCCTGGCGCGCGCTCAGGGGCGTTCCGGGCGTGCGCCCGGCGACTGGACCAGAACCGACAAGGACGGGAACAAGTGGGGCTGGGATCAGCAGGGCATTCGCCTTGGCAAGGTCATGATTCCCAACGCCCTGCTGGCGCTGCTCCCGCTGAACTCCGCGACCGCGGCGAACATGTCCGGCAATATGTCGCGGATGGATGCCGATCGACGTCTGGCCGCGTCTCGTGAGGATATCCAGCGTATGTCCGAACGCACGCTGGGTGAGGCGGAGTTCCGGCGGGTTGTTCGCGAAATGGACAAGCGCCGTGATTCGGAGCGACGCGATCGCCTGCGTGCACCGAGTGCGAGCATCGCGGCGCCCGTCAAAGCGTCGGAGAAGAGCACTGACAAGGGCGCCGAACGCAGCAGCGACCGCTAGTCGCTACCCGTTTCGCAGATACCGCACGGCCGCAGCGATACGCGCCAGCGACCGCTCGCGGCCAACATACTGCAGCACATCGAAGATGCCGGGGCTCACCGTCAGCCCAACGAGTGCTACCCGCAGCGGCTGGAAGATCTTCCCTCCCGAGATACCGCGTTCCTCGGCGAGTGTTCGCAGCGCGTCTTCCATCACGGCCGGTTCCCACACCGCAATCCCTGCCAGACGGGTGTGCGTGGCGTCGAGGATCTCCGCCGTGACCGCGGCATCTCGCCACTGCTTGCTCACGGCATCGGCATCATACTCCACGAGTTCGGTGAAGAAAGGGCCGGCCTGGTCCACGATCTCGCCAAGCAGGCGTGCCCGAATACGCAGCAACTCCAGCACGCCGCAGAACCAGTCGTGACGGCTCCGCAGCTCGCTCACCGAGGCAAGCCCCGCCTGTTCGATGAGCGGGGCCACGACAGTCGCCAGCTCATCGATGGGAATGAGCGCCAGATGCTGGCCGTTCATCCATTCCAGTTTCCTGGTGTCGAACACGGCCGCCTTCTTCTGCAGGCCCTCCACACGGAACTTCTCGATCAACTGCGGGAGCGTCATTACCTCGGTGTCGTCGCCGGTAGACCACCCCAACAACGCCAGGAAATTCCGCATGGCCTGCGGAAGCAGCCCCTGATGCTGATAATCGCCGACCGCCGTGGCGCCGTGGCGCTTCGAGAGCTTCTTGCCGTCGGTGCCGTGAATCATGGGCACATGCCCGAACTGCGGAACCGTCGCGCCAAGCGCACGATAGAGCAGGATCTGCTTGGGGGTGTTCGAGATGTGATCGTCGCCGCGCATCACCAGTGTGATGCCCATGGCGATGTCATCTGACACCACGGCCATGTTGTACACCGGCGTTCCGTCCGAGCGCAGAATGACGAAATCTTCGATGTCCTTGTTCGGGAACGCGATACGCTCGTGCACGAGGTCATCCCATTCCGTCGTGCCCTCCG
>CAZPJX010000170.1:0-5404 GCA_964586985.1 uncultured Gemmatimonas sp.
CCTTCATCGAGGCGGGCGCCGTGCAATGCGCGCGGGAGTGCCGTCCGCTCGAGTATGGCCCGCGACGTCGTGAGCAGGATACGCACGGCACTGCGCCCGAGCTTCTCCAGGGTCTCGACGCGCTCACCGGCGACTTCGGCGTGCGGCTCAACTTCACCGAACCCTTCGCGCGGTGGATACAGTGCGACCGGCACGTCGTCGGTCAGGGCATGCAGATCGGCAAGCCAGCGCTCGGCATCGCCAAGCTGGTCGGTGATGACCACCACCAATCGATGCGGGAGCGCACGAGCCAGACCCGCCACGAGTACGGCATCGGAGGAGCCTGCCAGTCCACCGAGACGTAGTGAAACTCCTGCGCCGGGCAATGCCTTCAGCACCCGATCGAACGCCGGTACGCCGGCGATTGCATCCACCAACCGCGGTAGTCCCATCACCCACTCATCGAGAAGTCCCAATCAGCAACCGGCTGCACCGACCGCACAGACCGCCTAGCGTCCACTGATCCACGCCTCGGCAATCAATGCCAGCAGCGCAAGCATCACCAGCGGCAGGAGCAGCGCCTGCCCCTCCGCCAGGGAATACACGCTGCGCTGCCAGGCACCCACCGTGGTCTCCGCGCGGAGATCCGTGCCGCGCGCAAGCGACGCCAACAGCTCGCCTCCCGAGATTGCCGCATTCCCTTCGGCGCGCAGTGCCGATTCCTCGGGTTCTGCATTGATCACTAGCGCCCCAACGCGCGCCGCCTGCCTGCGCAGGAAGTAGACGCCCGCCTGTGCCGGAACCGTCATCCGGTCACCTGCCGTGGGGATCAGCGTCCCGTCCGGGCGCTCCAGGGCGGTGACATCGCGCAAGCCGCTCACTGTCGCGCCGGGCACCGCCGAGATCAGGCGACCGTCATCGCCCAGACGACGCGCAAGCGCGTCCAACAGCCAGGGGACGAATGCCGCCTTCAGCGGGAGATCCGTGGCCTCTGGGTCCAGCGGAGAGCCAAGGAGTACATATCCGTCGCCAGCCACGACCCACGGGGTGCCCCCCGCCGTCGCAACCGTGTCGGGAGCATCAGCCAAGGCCACCGCCGCCTGCGCTCTGCCCCGCGCGTTGGCGCTCGAGCCAGCCTGCGCGCGTTCCGGCGAGGTACCAGGCGAATACAGCAGCGGGAAGCGCCAGCGTACCGCCGTTCCGTCGAATGCCAGCACTGCAGCGCTCGAGGAATCTGGCGTGCCGCTCCTGTTCATTCCCCCCGAGGGAACCCGCGCCACCACGCTGCCCTGCGCGATGGCGCCGAAGCGCCAGGGGATCCCGAGACGCACCAGCTGACGATTGGCGGCGCCAACCTGCAGCGGGTCTGTGGGAGCCGTCAGCAGAACCGGCCTGCGCGTGCCCTCGGCATCTGCCCCCGCCACCTGCACCACGCGGGGATCGGCGTCGCCACGACGGTCGAGGCGTCCTTCATCAATGAGGGTGCCCAGCGCCGCCGTAAGGAACGGCCCACCTTGCGCACGGACCGACACCGCCGGCGGCGGTGCCACTCGGACGGCAAACCAGCGCGTATCGTCGCTATGGAGAGCATCGGCATCCAGCTCCACACTGCCGCGGACCCAGTCGTTCGCCGTACTGGCAAGACGCTGCGTGACGCGAGCCGGCGCCTCCATGGTGGCAGGCGGGGTCGTGCCGCGCGCCACGGTCCGGCCATCGAGAGTCAGACGCCATGCGGCCGAGTCGGGCGACACCACGGCGAGGGAGACGTCACCACCAGGCGCCCAACGAAGCGGTGAGGGCTCCACCGACACGATGGCACGGTTAGGTGCATCCGGCGCGCCATGGTGAAGCAGCACGATGGGTATGCTGCCGGCATCGACCAGGCTATCGCCACGAAATGCTGAGGGCTGCCCGTCGCTGACCATGGCCACCACGGGCGTACGCGGTGCACCGCTGCGCACCAGCCCCACGGCGCGCTGCGTCGCCAATGCGAGATCGCCACGCCCCCCAAGCGGCGTGATCTGGGTCAGCGCGGATTGCAGAGTGGACGGCGTCCCTCCGATCACCCGCCCATCCGCCGTCACGATCCACCCGCGATCGTTGGTGGAAAGCTGCCCAAGCACCGTACCGGCATCCGCGCGAAGGGAGTCGAACAACATGCGGCCGTCCTGAACGACCCGCGTACTCATCGAGTTGTCCAATACCACGGCCAACGCCATGGGCGCATGCCCTACCCCAAACCACCGCGCGATGGGGCGTGCGGCGGCCAGCGCGAGGGCCAGCACGGCCAGCAGGCGCAGCAGCAGGAGCAGGCGGTTCCGGAGCCGGAGGTCGCGACTGTGCTCCTGCTCCATGCGCAGGAGATAGCGCACGGCTGGGAAATCGACCGTGCGCCCGATCCGCCGGCGCAGGAGGTGCACCAGCACCGGCACTCCCGCCAGTGCGGCGAGCGCAAGAAACGCAGGAGCGAGAAATGCCATCAGGGGCGGCGGGGAACGCTAGACATCGGACACCGCCACGGGGCGGAAGGAATGGGATCTGCCAATAGTGACGGGTGTGCTTGGAGGCATGCAAGGCGAGGGGTACGACCAAGCCTATACCAGTGCCCCCCGGCCATTCACCCCGACGAGGTGGCGCAGCGCACGACCAAACGGTTCGTCGGTATAGGCCAGCGCATAGCGTGCGCCGGCGCGACCAAGGACCTGCCGCCACTCCGCGAGGGCCTCGGCCACCGTTGTCTGATATGTCGCGCGCACATCCCCGGGAGACGCCGGCACCTCGGCGCGTGACTCGGGATCGCGGTACTTCGCCTCGCCGCCTTCGAAGAAATCCCGCTCCACCGGATCCATCACATGCAGCACCAGCACCTCGTGCCCCCGCGCCCTGAGGGTGCGGGCCGCGTCAGCCACCGATGCGGTGTCGGTGAGCAGATCTGACAGGAGGACCACGAAGCCAGGGCGGCGCACCAGCTTGCCAGCCTGCAGCAACGCCGGCGCCACCTGCGATTCCGCGCCACCGCCCGGCGCACTGAAGGCGGCCACCAGCCGGCGCCACTGCGTGCGATGCGAGCGTGGCGGTACGATATCCCGCAGTTGCGCATCAAATCGGATCAACCCCACCGCATCGCGCTGCCGGAGCAGCAGCAGGGCCATGGCGGAAGCCAGCCGCTCGGCGTACGCCAGCTTGGTGAGCCGCGCCGGATCGCCAGTCCATTGCATGGAGGCACTCACGTCCAGAACCAGCATCGCCCTCGCGTTCGTCTCCTCCTCGAACTGCTTGACCACCCAGCGATCAGCCCGGCCGGCGATCCGCCAATCGAGGTATCTGAGATCGTCGCCCGGCATGTATGGGCGGTGCTCGGCGAACTCCACGGAAAAGCCCTTGCGCGGGGAGCGATGCAGGCCCGTGATGAACCCGTCCACTACCCACCGAGCCACCAGTTCGAGGTGGCCCAGGGCCGCCAGAACGGCGGGATCGAGTTCATCGGCGCGGGGCTGTGTCATACCCGAAGGTAATGGGAGGGCCCCGCCTGCACCCTGGGCACGTCCCCCCCGCTGTCGGCTCCCCGCGGTCCGCCGCCGGCATCCTGAAGTCCCATACCAGAAGTCGGCCGACCTCGATTAGCTTTCAGGGCTATTCATTTGTCCCCTATCAGCCCGGCCTCCGTTGCATCTCAGTCACATTCGCAACTTCTGTATCGTCGCACATATCGATCATGGAAAGTCCACGCTCGCGGACCGTCTGATCGAAAAAACGGGCACGTTGCAGAAGCGCGAAATGAAATCGCAAGTCCTCGACACCCTCGATCTCGAGCGGGAGCGTGGCATCACCATCAAGCTGAACGCGGTGCGGATGAATTACACCGCCCATGATGGACAGCCATACGAGCTCAATCTCATCGACACGCCGGGGCATGTCGATTTCACCTACGAAGTGTCCCGCTCGCTGGCCGCCTGCGAAGGGGCGATCCTGGTGGTCGATGCGTCGCAGGGCATTCAGGCGCAGACGCTGTCGAATCTGTTCCTGGCGATGGACGCCGGACTCGAGATCATCCCCGTGCTCAACAAGATCGATCTCCCCGGAGCCGAGCCGGAGCGCCGTCGCCAGGAAGTGGTGGATCTCATCGGGTGCGCCCCGGAAGACGTGCTGTGTGTGAGCGGTAAGGAAGGCACGGGGGTGCCCGAACTCCTCGAGGAGATCGTGAAGCGGGTCCCTGCGCCCCGTGGCAATCCCACGGGTCCCCTGCGCGCACTGATCTTCGATTCGTACTACGACAAGTATCGCGGGGCCATTCCCAGCGTCCGGGTCGTCGACGGCGAGGTCCGCAAGGGGATGAGAATCACCTTCGGCACCTCGGACAACGTGTACGAGGTCGCCGAGGTGGGGTATCTCCAAACGCGGCAGGTACCCGCCGAGGTACTGCGTGCCGGTGAGGTGGGCTACGTCCTGGCTGCAGTGCGTTCGGTACGCGAGACGCGCGCCGGCGACACGATCTTCAATCAGGACGAACGCGCCGCCGAGGCCCTGCCGGGCTATCAGGAGGTTCGCTCGTTCGTGTTCGCCGGCATTTATCCGACCGACACCACGCAATACGAGACCCTGCGCGACGCCCTCGAGAAGATGAAGCTCAACGACGCGTCGCTCCAATACGAACCGGAAACCTCCACCGCCCTGGGATTCGGGTTCCGCTGCGGATTCCTCGGGTTGCTGCACATGGAGATCGTGCAGGAACGCCTCGAGCGTGAATACGATCTCGACCTCGTCACCACGGTGCCGAGCGTGGAGTATCACGTGCACAGGACGGACGGCAGCACGATGCTGGTGGAGAACCCGGCGCTGATGCCGGCGGCGGCCGTCATCGACGCCGTGGAGGAGCCCTACGTGAAGGCCCGTATCATGTGCCCGACCGATTACATCGGGCCTATCATGACGCTGGGCACCGAGCGCCGGGGCGTCTACAAGAACATGAGCTACCTCGACCCCACTCGAGTGGAATTCGATTGGGAGTTTCCGCTTGCCGAAATCATTCTTGACTTCTTCGACAAGATGAAGACGGTGAGCCGCGGCTATGCCTCGCTGGACTACGAGATGCTGGAGTATCGCGAGAGCGATCTGGTGCGCCTCGACATGCTCATCAACGGCGATGCCATCGATGCCTTCTCCGTGATCGTGCACAAGGACAAGGCCTACGAATGGGGACGCAAGGTTGCGGAGAAGCTGAAGGAGCTCATTCCGCGCCAGCTCTTCGAGGTGGCGATTCAGGCAACCATCGGGCAGAAGGTCATCGCCCGCGAGACCGTGAAACCCCTCCGCAAGGACGTGTTGGCGAAGTGCTACGGCGGCGATATCTCCCGCAAGCGCAAGCTCCTGGAGAAGCAGAAGGAGGGCAAGAAGCGCATGAAGCAGGTGGGCAGCGTGGAGATCC
>CAZPJX010000171.1:0-5365 GCA_964586985.1 uncultured Gemmatimonas sp.
CACGCAGGTCTCACTGGGTGGGATGCGCCAGCCCGTCGTGGTGTTGTTCAGTGATATCCGCCGCTTCACGGCCATCGCCGAGTCTCTGCCACCGACCGCAATGGCCCAGCAGTTGAATGAATACTTCGGCGCGATGGTGGAATGTGTCTTCCGCCACGAGGGGGCGCTGGACAAGTTCATCGGCGACGCCATCATGGCCTACTGGGGGGCGCCTGAATCACGTGAAGATGATCCTGAGCGCGCCGTGGCCGCCGCCATGGACATGCACGCGGCACTCCGTACGCTCAACGCGCGCTGGCGGCTGGAGGGACGCCCGGAGCTGGAAGTGGGCATCGGCATACATGCGGGGGATGCCTTCGTGGGCAACATCGGATCGCCACGACGTCTGGAGTTCACGCTCATCGGTGACACGGTGAATCTGGCCAGTCGCCTGTGCGCCATTGCCCGCGACGGCGAGATTCTCGTGAGTGAGACCATGGTGCATCGGCTCGCCTCCACCATACCCTGCCATCCACGCCCAGAGTTGCAGGTGATCCGTCACACCAGCGAGAACAGCCCCGTGTGGCAGGTCACCGTATCGGCATGACCACGATCGCCGCAGCAACGCTCGCAGCCCCTGATACCCTACCGACTTCCGTGTTGCTCGACCGCGCCGATGTGACGGCGGTATCCGTCGTACGCGAGGATCTGGTGACTCTGGTTCAGCGCTTCGGTTCGCTGTATGACTGGGCCTCGCAACAGCCGCAGGCACAGGCCCTGCGTGGGCGCGCACCCGTGTACGTCGCCACGCTTCCGCTTTCGGGTGTGCGGGTGGTGGTTCGCCATGCCTGGCACGGGGGATTGCTCGCACCACTCACGGGTGACCGCTTCCTTCGGCCGTCACGGGCACCCGTGGAGATGCTGCGATCCGCCGCGCTTCGAGCAGCAGGCATTCCCACCACGCCGGTGCTGGGGTTCGTGCGATATCACGCCGGTCCGGGGCTGATTCGCGTGGATGTGGTTTCGCAGTATGTGGCCGACACAGCAGACCTCGGCATGGTGCTGGCCGGACTCGCACCCGACATGGAATGTGCACAGGCGCTGGATGCCACGCGGCAACTGCTCCGGCTTCTCGCACAGCACGGCGTCACGCACCCCGATCTGAATGTGAAGAACATCCTGCTCCGGCCCACACGGGCCCACGGGCAGGTCGGCCCACTTGAGGCGCTGGTCATCGATGTCGATGTGGTGCACTGGGACCGTACCCGTACGCAGCAGAACACCATGGAACGCAACCTGACACGCTTGACTCGCTCGATGCGAAAATGGCGCCGACATTTCGGCTGCGACCTCGCCGATCTGCGCATTCAGCAGTTTGCCGAAGCGGCGCGTGCCGATCTCACTTGTGGGCCTCCAGCGTGAATCGGCCCAGCCATTTCATCACGCCCGCGCCTCGGATGGGTCGCAGTGCCACCACGCCACCGCTTCCACCGCTGCGACTCGACCGTATCGGCATCGTCATGATGAGCGCCGTCGGCGACGCTGTGCACGTCATGCCAGTGATCCACGCCTTGAAGGCCCATGCACCGTCTGCGCGCATCACCTGGGTGCTGCAACCCGGACCTGCCACGCTCGTCCGCGGACACCCCCTCGTCGATGAGATCGTGCTGTTCGATCGTCGTCGCGGCTGGCGTGCGTTTCTGGACGTCCGCCGGAGCCTTGCTGAACGCGCTTTCGATGTGGTGCTTGGTCTTCAGGTGTACTTCAAGGCGGGGCTCATTACGGGCTTTACACGCGCGCCCGTCAAGCTGGGTTTCGATCATGCCCGGGCACGCGATGCCAACTGGCTGTTCACGACACATCGCATCCCCGCGCATCCGGGGCAGCATGTGCAGGACCAGTACTTCGAATTCCTCGATGCGCTGGCGGTGCCGCACGGCGCACCGGAGTGGACACTCGGCCCCTGGAACGACGAAGAGCGCGCCTGGCAGCGTCAGTTTCTGGCCTCGTTCGAGCGACCCATCGCTCCGATCGTCGTGGCGACCAGCAAACCGGCCAAGGATTGGATGCCAGAACGCTGGGCAGCAGTCTGCCACGTGCTCTGGAACGACTTCGGATTGCAGCCCGTGCTCGTGGGCGGGGATTCACCGCGCGAGCGCAGCGCCGAAGCCATCATTCTTCGCGATGCCCCGATGGCGCATTCGGCACTCGGCAGTGGCCTCCGCCGGCTCTCCGCCATTCTCGATGGGGCGGCGGTGGCCCTGTCACCGGACACCGGCCCCCTGCATCTAGCCGTCGCCCTGCGTACCCCCGTCATCTCGCTGCTGGGATACACCAATCCCAAACGGGTGGGGCCCTACGATTTTGCGCACGATCTCATGATCGACGCCTATGGTGATCCCGGCGAAGACTACCCGTTGGACATGACCTATCGGGAGGGACGCCTGGAGCGCATCACGGTGGATGACGTGGTCGCGAAGCTGCACCATTGGCGTGCGCATCATGCCGAGCAGCGTCTCGACACGCTTCGCCTCAAGCGCTGACCGGACCGAATTCGTAGTGGAAACCCAGTGAACGGATGAGCGTCACCATGCGTCCCACCGGGAGCCCCATGACGGCGAAATAGTCGCCGCTGATGCGTTCGACTATGGTCGCGCCATATCCCTGAATGCCATAGGCACCAGCCTTGTCCATCGGCTCGCCCGTCTCGACATAGGCCTCGATGCGGGCGGGTTCGAGGGTGCGGAACTGCACCTTGACCGCTTCCACTCCCGAAACGGTCTGCCCACCGTGAGCGACGGCAACCGCGGTATAGACGGTGTGTTCGCGGCCTGACAGGCGCTGCAGCATCCTGATCGCGTCTTCCCGATCACGCGGCTTGCCAAGGATGCAGTCATCAATGACGACGATCGTGTCCGAACCGATCACCAGCACGTGCCCCTGGCCCGGAGGCGCGGCCGCGTCCATCGCCTGCGCCACGACCTGGGCCTTGAGGCGCGCGAGGCGTTCGCAATGGGGCACAGGCAACTCACCGTCCAGCACCCGCTCGTCAACATCAGCCGGCTGGACCTCATGCGGGATGCCGATGAGGGTCAGCAGCTCGCGCCGGCGTGGTGACTGGGAGGCGAGGATGACGCGCACCGGATGACCGGTGCGCGGTGGCTGGAAGGCTGGGGGTAGCGTCATGGCGAGAAGTGTACTGCGTGCAGCACCGCCAGCGCTGCTGTGAGCCGTGGCGTTCGCGATCTGACGGGATCAGGCGCCCTGGGCCTCGCGTTCGAGCAGGATTGTGACCGGTCCATCATTGATCAGGTCGACGTCCATCATGGCACCGAACTCTCCGGTCGCCACCTCAATCCCCGTCCGTCGCAAACCCTCCACGAAACGGTTATATAACAACTCAGCAGGTTCGGGGTTGGCCGCAGCGATGAAGCTGGGGCGCCGTCCCTTGCGTACGTCAGCATAGAGGGTGAATTGGGACACGACGAGCAAGCCGCCGCCGTGTTCCCGGATGTCGCGGTTCATCCGCTGCTCATTGTCAGGAAACAGACGTAGTCCGAGTACCTTCTCAGTCATCCATTCGAGCTCAGCCTCGGTGTCGGTGTGCGTAAAACCGACCAGCAGCACATAGCCGTTACGAATGCGGCCGGAGACCCGTGTTGGAACATCCGGCGTTTCGGCCCGAATGCGGACTTCGGCTGCCGTGACACGTTGGAGTAGGATTCGCATAGTCACAGAGTTTGGCGCCGGTCGCGTGAACGCGAAAGACCGGGCCATTGCAATCAAGGATCATCCGTGCAACCACGTCTTGCTCTTCATTTTGATCTGACCCCGCGTCTTGCGTCCACCGATGCCGACGCCGCTTTTCTGGCCGCATGTGTGGCGTGGCTCGGACTCGATCAGGGTCAGCCCCTGTCCTGGGACTCGCCGTCGAACCACACGCTCGACGGCGGTCGCATTCTCCGCTGGGCCCCCTTCCGGAAGGCTGACGCGACGCTGGCTGATATCGTGGTGCATGCCCCCGATCCACTCGATCGCTCGCTGCAGTGGTCCACACACGTCACCTACGTGACGTCGACAAACGCCGCGGGGCAGGTGCATCGCCAGATCACCCTTCGGGTTGTTACAGAGGGTGGCGCGTCCAACGGTGCTCCCCCACCGGTACGTCCACCCCGCCTGCTGTCCGAACTCGACGGCACCTTTGCCCTGGTCTCGAACGACGGGCCGCTGCAGCGTACGCCTACACAGCTCGAAGCGGGGACACTTGATGCATTCGTCCGGTTCGTGCTGTGCGATCCGGCGCGGACCATGCCGGTCCTGCTGTTGACCGAATTGCCCGATGGCGGCTACGTGCTGCCTCCGGAACAGTTTGCCACCGAGATGTTCGGTCTGGGGCTCTGCTTCCAGCTCCGCCATTCTGACACCTTCGCCCTCTCGGATGCGGTGGGAGGCCATGCCCGCAGTGTGTTCCTGGGTTCGGCCCGTGCGTATCTGCCGGGATTCACGCTCGAAGCCGACCCTTTCCAGCACCCACTGATTCTGGCGCGCGCCCTGGCGCTGCCGGGTGAGCGACGGCGTCTGGTGCAGCGGCTCGCCGAAGTCTCGGTGCAGCGCCCATTCTCCGATCCGGCGGTTGCCGATACCCTGCGTGATCTGCGCAGCGCAGCCTACAGCAAGCGCCCGGATGCCTCGGAGGCGCTTGCGGCAGCGGAATCGGGTATGGAGATGGATAGGAGCCAGCTCATCGGGATCGTTCGTCAGCTCGAGGAAGCTGTCCGTTCCGTCGAAGGTGAGCTGGCCCGTACGCGTGAACGCCTGAATGAATCGCGGCAGCAGCTCGAGGGCGAACGCGCAGCGGCCCGCGCGCTTCGCACGACGCTGGCCGCGTTCAAGGAACGTCAGCCGCTGTCCAGGCCCGCCAGTGACGCACCGCAGTCGGTGCTCGAAGCGGTGGAGCGCGCCCAGGCCCTGTACTCCGATGCGCTTCGCATCCTTCCCGCGGCATTCCAGGCCTCCCGGGAGTCGGAGTTCCCTGATGCCGAAACGACCTGGTCGTACCTCAAGGCCCTGGGTGAAGTGGGCCGCCGTCGCCAGGACCGTGCGCTGAGCCGCCCGCTGGGTGAAGTCTTCGCCGATCTGGGCGTGGACTATTCACCCGGCCCTGGTGACTCCACGCGGAAATCACCCTATGTCTTCCGCGACGGAGACCGCGACATCGAGTGCGGTGACCAGCTTCGCAAAGGCAGCAACCCGGCGACCTGCCTGCGTATCTACTTTGCCAGCACCGAGGACGGCGGGTTTGTCATCGGTCATGTGGGACGCCAGATCGATATCGCGGCCCGCACCACCGCCGACGAATAAGGCGTGCACGCGGGGGCGTTGCTCC
>CAZPJX010000172.1:0-5359 GCA_964586985.1 uncultured Gemmatimonas sp.
CGACCGTGCCGTCCTCACTGCCGACCTCGATGAGCATGCTTTTCGCGGGCATCTGTTGCACCCGCGCGAGGGGCGAGTTGTCGGTCATGGCCTTCATGTCTTCCCACGGGGCGACCTGCATGCGGAACTGTCCGGTTTCCCAGTGGTCAAACTCCGCGGACCCGCCGCTCCAATGCAACTGACCAGCAAAGCTGGTCATATCCGTGATGCCCGATCCGACGACGGTGGTCTGGAAGAGCGTGCTGTGCGTGGCCAGGTAGGCGGCTTCATACCCGCCTTGCGAATGTCCCACGTGCCCAACCCGCGCCGCATCGACGAGACCTCGGGCGATCACCGCCCGCACCGCCGGTTCGACCGCGTATTTCGTACCGATGCCTGGTTCTCGCGGCCGGAAGATGATGTCCGGCCTCAACACGAAGTACCCCTGCTGTGAAAAGACCGTGGCGTTGTAGTAGTTCCGGTCGTTCGGGACGATGTAGTCGTGGAGACCCTGGGAGAGTCGCTCATAGGTGTACACAATGAGCGGGTACTTCTTCGCCGGGTCGTAGTTGGCGGGGTAGTAGAGCAGGGCCTGCAGGGGCACGCCGATCGTGCTCCGGAAGTTCATGAGTTCCACCTTGCCCCATGCATACCTGGCCTGCTGAGGGTTGGTGGCGGTGATTGCCCGAGCAGAGCCGGGGTCGGAGCCGACGAAGATGTTCGGCGACGTGTCGTAGCGTTGGCGCAGAAAGGCAAAGACGTTGGCGCTATCCGCCTTGACCAGCGCTGAATGTCCTGCGTCGACGAGCACCAGCCGCTGCACGCTCCCGTCTGCCGCACGACGCGCGTAACCACTCTGCTTGCTACGGCGCCCGGTGAGCGAGAAATACACAGGCGCGCTGAGATCGACGGCGCGATCCGATACTGAAGCGCCTGGAGGGGCGAAATTCGCGACCCGGTACACCAGGTTCTCTCGCGCGCCATCGGTGAGTCTGGTCCCGCCGCTGCCGTTGACCGCGAGGCGCCAGACATCATGTGTGTCATTCACCAGCAGTATGTCACCCGCCTTGCTCCAGGCCACGACGGGGAAGATGTGCGGGATATCGGTGGGATGGTCGTCGTCATGATCCACGAAATCGACCTTGCCGCCCCTGGTGAGCATTCCCGTGAGATTGGTGCGCTTCCCCGAGGCGAGATCGACAACCCAATAATCTCGGCCGTCAGACCAGGCCAACTTCGTGCCTGTGGGGTCGCCACCGTAATAGTGACGAACACGCTGTAGCACCCTGGATCTGGCACCGGTCTCCAGATTCACCACCCACACGTCCTGCACATTGCGGCCGAACTTCCACTCCCAGGGATATGGCTTGCGATCGATCTCGGTGGCCCAGCGTCCGCCCTCCAAGGCGGCGGACTGCTCGTTCAGATCACTGCCGATCTGGACGATACGATCATCCTGCTGCCGCCACGCGGTGAGCAGCGCGCTCCGCAGATCTTGTGTTTCCTCGGCCTTCTGCTGCTCGAACATGCGCACGTCGTTGGTATGCCAGATCTCGACATCGGAGACCTTGGTGGCGCTCTTCTTGATAGCATCGGCTTCGGCGAGTCGCGGGCGCAGGCCGAAATAGATCACCCGGCCATCCTGCGACCAGGTTGGACGGCGGTGCTCCGCGATTCGCATGCGTGCCGGAAACCCGCTCGCTGTGGCCGGGTCGAGCACCCGCGGCGGAGACTTGGTCGACACATCGGGCCAGGTGAGGAGTACATGCGCTGTGTCCCGCCACGCCTTGTCCACGACACCACGCAACACCGCGAGACTCGGAGCCCGTCGACGCCATGCGAGGGCCCGATACGGAGCGGGGCCACTCTCCAACACCTGCAGGGTATTGCCGATGGCATCATAGACTTGCACAGCGTACCCTGCCGGTCCGTCTCCATCGGTTGTCATGGCCAGCGTCGCACCATGGGCGTCTCCGCTCCCCACGTCCGCCCACGCGTACTCCCGCACCGACGCGAAGGTCAGGCGCGTTCCCCGCGTGAGATCGTACACCACCAGATCGGCGGTGGGCTTGCCATCCTGCGGATACCGCGCGAGCGCGGCGAACCGGCCATTGGCACTGAAGGAAAAAGCCGTGACTTCCTTTTCGTCGATCGTCTGACCGGTCTCGAGATTGCGCAGCTTGACACTATTCCGAACTGGCTTCTTCTCGCGGGTCAGTCGCTCCCGTTCCGGAAGGGACACACCAATCAACATCCCAACCCATCCACCGGCCGGTGCAAACGTCGCTGGCATGGCGAACGGGATCGTGATGGTGGTGTCACGTGGTCCACCGATGAGACGTACCTCATTGGTGTCGTTCATGCGAGTCATCACCACCGCTGTCCAATCGCCACGTGGGGAGAGGCGTGGCGTGCCCGGTGTCTCCCACTGGCTGTAGTCGGCCGGTGTCACTGTGGGCTTGGGTTGCGCCTGGACCGCGGCGCCGCTCAAGGCGCACACCACGCCCGAGGTGAGCAGGAAAACTGTGGAACGTTGCATGCAGCGATCGGGTGAGAGGGGGCGCGATTGGTCTCAGGGCTGGATGGTGCGACGCCGTTTCATCAGCGCCTCGATCTCGTCGAGTTCACGAGGAACGAGCGAGATACGCTCGAGGCCCTTGTCGGTGATGAGATAGTCGTCCTCGATGCGAATGCCGGTATTCTCGTACTGCTGGACCACCGCCATGACCTTTGCGATGAACGCGCGGTTCCTGGGGGTGTCAGGAAGGACGGCGAGTGCCCGCGAACTGATGTAGATACCAGGCTCGATGGTGAAGGCGTCGCCCACCTGGAACGCGGCATCGCGCCCGCTTCCCTGCATGGGATCGTGTACTGCGAGGCCGAGGCCGTGGGTGATGCCGTGGATCATCCAGAGATTTGCCTGCTTGCAGGATGCGGGGCTCGCCGTGCAGTTCACCGCCCAGGGCGGGTCGAAGGTGGCGTCTTCGCTCTCGATCAGTCCCAAGGCGGCGAGGCCGCGCGTGCGGACCGCCACCGACGAGTCCGCAGCGGCACGAACACTCATGCCGGGCTTCGACATCCGCTCCGCCAGATCCTGCGCATCCCGTACCAGTTGATAGAGGCGTCGCTGAGCCGGTGTGTAGGTCCCGCTCACCGGAATGGTCCGGGTGATGTCGGCGGCGTACCCTCGATACTCTGCTCCCGCGTCCATCACGACGAGATCGCCGGGCTTCACGGGGTCGCTGTCCTTCATGTAGTGCAGCGTGGTGCCATTGTAGCCACCCCCCACAATAGAGCCATACGCGGGGCGTTCGGCGCCACGCCGTGTGAATTCGTACTCGAGGGCGGCTCGCAGTTCGTATTCGTGCTGCGGGTTGGCGGTGAGCATCGCGGCACGATGGCCCTCTGCACTGATCTCGGCGGCACGTCGGATAAGCGCCATCTCCGCTGGGGACTTGCGTGCGCGGAGCTGCAACACGAGTGGCATGGCGTTGCGAATCGGCAGCGTCGGGTATTTCGCCGCGAGCGTCTTGACGGCTTCCTGGCCGCGTGTGAGCGAATCGGCTCTGGCGAAGTCCATCGTTTCCACGTCGGGGACGTGGTAGAACGGCAGTCCTGTCGCTGCGAGGGAATCCAGCACGCCGGCCAACGCCGAGAAGGAGCGCCCGGGAATGCCGTACTGCTTCAGACTCGATGCGGTGTCGACGCGTTCGCCGTAGTAGAAGGCCGTGCGGGCATCCAGTGGCGTAAGAAACAGGGTGCTCTGGGCCTGCCTGTTCCGCACCACCATGACGAGCGCATGATCGGGCTCGTTCAGCTCGGTGAGATACCGGAAGGCGGGAATCTGAAAGAACGCGCCGAAATCGTGCACCAGCGCCCGCCCGCCGAAGGCCAGCACGACGCCGTTCTCGATGCGTTCAGCCAGTGCGGCACGCCGGGCGGCCACCTCGGCGAGTTGAATGGCCGTATCGGGCGAAGCGCTGCGCGGCTTTGCTGGAGGCGCGGCTGGCCGGCGAACAGATGCCCTGGCGGACCCTCGAGCGGAACCCTGACTCGACGCCTGGCCGGACGCCGGAGCGGGGAAGACTGACGTCAGGAGGAACAGCAGCGTTGCGGAGACGGCACGCAAGAAACTGGAAGAGCGCATGCCGGAATCTACGATTGGATGCCGACGGTTGCTCCAGCGCCTGCTCAGTCAGCAGCCATGTTGCGAGCCATACTGCGAACCATGTTGCGAGTTCCGGGGCCGACACGCGACCCCGGGAAGCTCACACCAGCACCGCGGCCGAGGTCTTCAGGTGCTGCTTCGGAGAGGTCCGGGTGATCCACCCAATCACGTCCTCTGCCCCGTAGGGCCCCTCAGCTGCCAACGTCGCGACCGACTGCAGGTCGTCTCCGCTCGTGACCAGCGGTGGCTCCAAGCCATCCTCTACAGGCTGTGCGAGACCGATATCGGACAGGAGCCCGTTGCAGAGACACTGGCGACCTACGGTATCCTCAATCTTTCCGCCCTTCGCGACGAAGTCTTCGACCGGCTCGGCGGCGCAGCGATAGACCACGCGGCCATCCTCTCGTCGCACGGCGACCCGGAGATACCCAAGGTCACACTTGCGTGTACGGGTCGCCTCGAGTTCGGGAACACCCTTGATCAACTTGAAGGGGTATCCCGTCGGCGAAGCCAGCGGATCGGTGAACACACTGGCCGTCCCGCAGCGAACCGCGTCGAGCACGGAGGTGCGCACGGCCGGATCGAGCCCTGACTCGTTGCAGAAGGCGAATAGCGTACCGATCTGGATACCGGTCGCGCCGACCGCGAGGGCCTGATCGAGGCCTTCCGGTGTACCGGCGCCGCCTGCGATCCAGAATGGCAGACCCAGGTCGCGCATCTTGGTGAAGTCGACCACATCGCGGTCACCGTAGATGGGCTGTCCTGACGCATCGAGCTGCATCTCTCCGCGAGGAGGGGCGTTATGGCCGCCTGCCGTTGGGCCTTCGACCACGAATCCATCCACCCGTCCGGTGGACTTACGCGCAAGGGTTGCAGCCAGGGAGACTGCCGAGACGACGGGATAGAACGCCGGGCGAGTGAGCGGCGCGGGCGGAGCGCCGTGCTCCAACCAGATGTCGGCTGGATCGAAGTTGATCCACTCCACGAGATCGCGCGGGGCCTCTTCGAGATCGAAGCGGAGTGCGGCCGGCCGGTGCTCGGCCATGGCATCCAGCGCACCGGGGATCTCCCGGGGAATTCCCGCGCCCATGATGACGGTGGAAACTCCTGCGAGCATGGCCCCGTACAGCGTGGGCAGGTTCGGCAGTTGCACCTTGGTCAGCAGGTTCATGCCGACCAGTCCATCGTGTCCTTCGCGGGCAAGCCAGGTCT
>CAZPJX010000173.1:0-5339 GCA_964586985.1 uncultured Gemmatimonas sp.
CGGTGACCACATCCCACTGTGCGAGTACCTCCGTCTTGCTCGCAGCCTTCGCGTCCGCGTAGGTGTCCCAGGCATCGGTGATGATGCCGTGCACCGTGGGCACCGGCATACCCAGCAGCTCGTTCGCCATCGCGCCGAACGTCCGCATGCCCCCGAGAGAGAAGGTGAAAAGCTGATCCTCAGGGAAGGCCTCAATGACCCGACGGGTGAGACGGCGGTGCCCCTGCCAATGGGCAAGGAACTGCGCAGGAGTGACAACCGGAGCGGTGACAGACATGGTCGAATTGGCTGAAGGGGTCGCTTGAAATGGTTCGGCATTTGTTCGGGAGCCGATTATACGACACACCCGACATCACCGCAAGTCGCCCGTCGATCAGTGGTCGGAAACAGCGGTACGCTAGGCGCTCACCGGGCGTCCATCGTGGTCCGCTGCATCCGCGAAAATGGAAACCCGCCGCAGCCCGTGCGTGGCGTACGACGATCCGCAGCCGGCGTCGCGCGCGCAGCATCCGCAGTGGGCGCCTTGAACGCCGTGAGGCAGAAGCCCCAGGTGTACGGTGCCATACCCGTCAGCTCCATCCAGTCGATGCGCGTCCACAACCCCGCGTCCTGCACATTGTCGGCCCCATTTCTGGCAATGAGATAGCGCTCCGCCACATGCCACTCCACAATGTGGTACTTCGCGCGCGGCAAGTGTTCGAACAGACTCTCGGAAACCCGGTAGGCGCTTCCGTAGTCATCACGAAAGGTGCCCAGCAGTTCCTGCGGGATGGTATCAGCGACTGGAGCTCGGCGGCGCTCCAGCGATGACTGGGGCGACGCAAATCGGGTCGCCACCGAGGCCGGCGTGTGCACTTGCGTCCGCGCCTGAGCCGGCGTCTGCGCCGAAAGCCGATGGACACCGGTCATCGCGTACAGTACTGCTCCCGCCAGGCCGAGCGTCCGCCTGCTGGCCAACGCGGCAGTGTCTGCGCTGGCCAGCACGCTCTTACGAAGACAGAGACCTGAAGTCTTCACGCACCGCATCCGCTTACGGTGTGATCGTCACGCTACGATCCGCCAGGCCGCCACGCGTACTGCGATAGCGCGCCTTGGCCGTAATGGTCTGCCCCTGCGGCGCACGGACACGCACGGTGATGGTCTTGGTCTCGAAACCACCCAGCCAGAAGTCCTGCTGGCGCGGCCCGACCGTCCGAAGCCCGGTTCCCTCCACGGTAACCGCGTCTGACGGCACCATGTGCACGCGCTTGGCCTGCTCCAGCGCCGTCGGAATCCGACCAGCGTTGCGAAGCGTCACACGAATCTCGTGTGTCGCCGAGTCGGTCGCCACACCACGCACGGGCACGGCCTGGAGGTTCGTGATCTCCACCGAAGGGAGATCCACGGCCATGGCGAGGTTGAAGCGTGCCTGATTCTTCGCCCACCGCTCGAGGTCTTCAGCGGGTGGATTCTGCGACCAGAACTTGGGGTCGGCGCCGCCAACCTCCACCTCACCGAGATCCGGGTGCGTCACCTTCGTCCACGCCTGATAGCCACGGCCGCCAAAACGCTCGTCGTTGTAGCGCAGAACTTCGTACTGATCGATGCGACCATCGTTGTTGTAGTCCTTCTCCCGGCCACCATTCCAGATCTCGTCGCCATACCAGACCTGGCCCATCTGGAAGTAGCCGAAATCCGGGCCATGCCCAAACAGCGGCTGGGGCCGCTCCTGTCCCTTCGGCTGACCACGCGTTCCGTACGTCCAGTACACATCGCCGGCAAGTCCGTATCCCGTGAGAGCATTCCCCACCGTGTCATAGTGCTGCACCAGCTTGAGATCGGCCGGAAACATGCACTCGGTCTGCAAGCAGGTACTCGGGCCGCGCAGGTGCATCGGTACGGAGGTATCCATGGAATTGGTCACGCTGATGTTCGGATGCGACACTTGCCAGAGAAACACCGCGCGCGTTTCCGGTTCGGACAGCGGATACTCACCAGCACCGAATTGCGTGAACCCACGTCCCGTGGACTCCGTCATGGGGCGCCAGTTGTACGGGTAGTTGCGATGCAGATCCAGCCCACCAACCCCATCCTCGTTGTATCGACCGTCCTTGTCGTTGTCGATGCCCTCGGGATAGACCAGATAATCTCCCCGACCAGCACCCACCTGCCGCATGAGCCGTCCCTTCGCATCCAGCGAGTCGATCACATGCGTTCCCTTGCCGGCACCCACGAACTTGCGCATCTGGCGGATGTGACCATCCCCATCGAGATCTTCGCCGGAATCTTCATCGAGCAGCCCATCGCCATCGTTGTCCACCGGGCGCACCGAGGAGCGATTGGACATCGCCGTCAGCTTGTACATGTCGGCGCCGTCGGGGTTGTTGTTGGGGCGCAGGTACAGCGTCTTCGAGTCCAGCAGTCGGGTAATGGCCGCGTCCTTGCCATAATTCTCGAGCACGTGCCAGGTCAGCCAGAGTACGCTTTCGCTGGATGAGATCTCACCCGAATGGCGCCCGCCTTCGAAGAAGGCCGCCGGCTTGTCGGTGTGCGCACCAGTGCGCTTGTTGGTCACAATCATCTGCCAGATCGGCTGACCGCCGAACGACGTGCCGACTTGCACGAGATCCACAAGCTCCGGCCGTTCCTTCGCCCAGCGTTGCATCCAGTAATTGAGCTCTGCCGTCGTATGGAAGTGCTGGAAATCCATCACGCCCCATTGCTTGGGACGTGTCTCAGGGTAATTCACCAGCGCGAACGTGGACTGCCCATCCCGCTGTCCGGGAATGGTGATCACCCGGCGGGTAGTATCACGCGGGGTCTGTTCGCGTGCTTGACCGCCACCGGGTTGTGCGGCAAGTGGCCCAGCAAGCAGGGTGCCGAGCAGGACAGCGGGAATCAACGCCGCCGTGCGAGCAATGGGATGGAAGAGAACGCGCATCGGGATTGCGGTTGGGGGAGGCGAGGGGAGTAGCCTGGCGCAGCGGCCATGCATCAACATAGCGCCGAGTCTCGACCCCTGCCCTCCCCGCCGCGGGTGTCTCCATTACGGACGTGGAAACCGTATTGTGGAGTGAAGTATTTCCCGTCCGGCAGCAGACGGTCCCAGCGGGACCGTTGTCAATCCTCGAGCTCCCATCGAAGCTGGAACTCGATCTCTTCCGAATCCGCTCCACGTTCATGCTCGATGTTGATCGTGGCCGTTGGGGGGACCAGTATCCGCTCTCCGGCCACCTGAATGCGGAAGCGCTTGCCCTGCTCGATGCAGTCCGCCAATCGGCGCAGCTTCGCAACGAACTGCTTTGAAGGATAGTCCTTCTCGATATCGCGCTTCCGCTTCCTCCTTGATGCTGCCATGCCTCACCTCCATTGGGGAATGTCTACAAGAGACGACGGATCGGCAGACACCGCGCTGATGCCGTTCTCCCTGGAACGCTCGCGGGCTGCTCCACTCACAGCGGCGCCATCAATCTGCCTGTAGTAACCGCTCGATCCGGCGATCCGGAATCAGCCAGAACAGCGCCACCACCACATACAATATCAGGGCAACACGGTTCCACCAGAATGTGGATACGATGCCGAGTGCGTACAGCACCGGTGAAAGCTTTCCCTTCCAGTCTCCACCAATTGCCGCCCGAAGATTCGAATCCGCGCCCTGGGCCGCAATGATCGTGGACTGCAGCAACCAGTAGGCAATGGCGGCTGCCAGAAGCACACCTCCGTACAGCGCAGCCGGTGCGGCGGCGAAGTGGTTTTCACCAAGCCAACCGGTCGCAAAGGGAAGCAGGGACAGCCAGAAGAGGAGATGCAGGTTTGCCCACAGCACCCCACCGGTCACGCGCTTGCAGGCATGCAACAGATGATGATGGTTGTTCCAGTAGATACCCACATACACAAAGCTCAGCAGATAGCTGAGCAGAGCGGGCGTGAGCGAAGTCATGGTGGCCCAGTCCCCTCCATGGGGAACTTTGAGTTCCAGCACCATGATCGTGATGATGATCGCCAGGACCCCATCACTGAATGCCTCCAGCCTGCCTTTCCCCATCAACGGGCTCCGTCCCTAGTGGTTCGCGTTTCAGTGCGCACAACTACACCAGCAGCCGCACACGGAATCCTCGTGCCGCGTAGTAGGAATCTGCCCCATTGTGGTACAGAAACACGCGTCCGTAGCGCCGATCGCAGAACAGCGCACCACCCAGGGCACGCACATCGTCCGGCGTACTCACCCAGCTGGACGTCTTGCGGTCGAACTGGCCAAGACGCTGCAGGGCACGATACTCGTCCTCGGACAACAAGGCGGCGCCCATTGCAGCAGCCCGATAAACCGCGGAGTCCTTGGGCTTGTGCTCCTTTCTGGCGTCCAGCGCAGCCCGGTCATAGCACAGACTGCGGCGCCCGCTCGGACTCTCTGGGGCGCAATCGCAGAAGATGTATGGTCCTGACGGGCCATCTCGGCCGATCACGTCGGGCTCCCCACCGGTGGCCTCCATCTCCACGAGCGACTTGAGTGCAGCCGCATTTCCACCGAGTCGCCTCTGTACCTCTGCCCACGTCATGCCGGGGTGGCGCTCCGGATGTTTCTCGAAGCGCGCCTTCAAAATCTCGATCAACGCGTCGGTGGTCATGTATGGAAATGGGGGAAAGGCAGAGTGATTGTGACGGTCACGTGGAGAGTCTGCGGTGGCTGGCGGCGCCCCTGAGCAAGCGTCAGCCCTGAGGCTGCCAGCCCTGATGGTTGAAATAGTGCGGATACTCCATCAGGACATGCCGCAGGGTCTCGAAGTTGGCGTGGCCCGCTGGATCGGCTTTGAGCGCGCTACTGGCCTTCAGCAGCTGTGCCACGAGACCGTGTAACGCCGCATCGGCCTGCGGCTCCAGCTTACAGTTGGCCGCCATGTATTGAAACTGCTTCTGAATGGAATCATCCAGAAGCGTTGCGTCGGCCGCACCAAAGGTACCGGCCGCCTTCAGGGTTTCTGCCGCGGCGATTGCCTTGGCAATACCATCCATCCCCTGGCGGAGCGGTGCGTCGGTCGCCCACGGCGAGGACGGAGGCGCCGGAAGCGGCGCCTCCGCTTCATGCTGATGCGCTTCTGTTTCACCGGTTGTTGCCACGACCGCTGGTGTCTGCACGGCAGGAGCCGGCTGCTCCTGATCACTGGGCGTGCACGCGGCCAGCAGCAGGACGGAGCAAAGGGGGAGCGTGAGATGCTTGTTCATGAGAAGATGGCGGAGAAACTGGTGAGCGCGTGATAGGGCGGGGAAACCAGCGGGGCTCGACGGAGTCGACCATCCCCACACCTATCAACCGTATGGACGGCCACGAACCATTAATGATCGCTCAGGCATCGGCGCAGCGC
>CAZPJX010000174.1:0-5332 GCA_964586985.1 uncultured Gemmatimonas sp.
GGGTGGGCTTGCCGACACGGTGCGTGAGGGTTGGGAGGGCAACGGGTTCCGATTTCATCCCTACGAGGCAGGACATTTCATCGATGCCATCCGTCGTGCGCTCACGGCATACCGGGATCGCGAAGGCTGGCGTATCCTGCGCGAGCGTGGGATGCAGGAGGATCACTCCTGGGCGATGGCCGCGAAGCATTATGGTGGTGTGTACCACTGGGCCCGCGGGGGGTAATCGTCAGGAGGTCCGGATGTTCTCGTTCGCGTCCTGCAGGAGCGCCCTTGTCGCTTCGTGCTGCGGGGATTCGAGCACCTCACGCACGTCGCCGCTTTCCACCACCCGACCCTGTGCCAGGATCGCCACCCGATCCGCGACGCTGCGCGCGAAGGTGACATCGTGGGTGGTGATGAGCAGGGAGCGACCTCCTCGCGCGAGCTGACGGAGCGTTTCGGCGAGCGCGGTGCGGCGGGCAGGATCGAGTGCAGCGGTCGGCTCGTCCATCAGGAGCACCTGTGGGTCCAGCGCAAGCGCGCGGGCAATGGCCACCCGCTGCGCTTCACCACCGGAGAGTTGTGACGGATATGCCTCGAATCGGTGCGCCACTCCAAGGGAATCGAGGAGCGCCAGCGCGGTTCGTCGTGCCGGGTCCGCTGCGGCAACTCCAGTATGCACCGGGGCCAGCATGACGTTTTCCAGCGCCGTGAGGTGCGCAAAGAGCGCATGATGCTGGAACACCATGCCGATGCGCCGCCTTAGGGCTCGCAATCGGGACTCTGGAGGGACGCGCCCGGGGTGCAGGATCACATGGTCCTGTCCCGCGTCCACCCCATCGCCCACCACAACGCGTCCACTATCAAACGATTCGAGCGCGACGGCCGTGCGCAGGACGGTACTCTTGCCGGCGCCCGAGACGCCCATGAGCGCCCAGACCTCCCCAGAGGACGCGACGAGGTTCACACCCTGCAGGATTGGGTGTCCGTTGCGGGAGAGCGTGACCTGCTCGAACTGCAGCGCCGATGTGGCCACGTCAGACACTCCAGCGCGATTCGAGCCGCCGCGCGAGATGCGAGAGTGGCAGCGACATCAGCAGGTAGATCGCCGCACAGAGGAGACCGGGGATGACCCAGCTTCCCACATTCGTGGCATAGATGGCAGTCTGCTTGGTGAGCTCGACCACCGTGATGACGGAGACCAGGGAAGAGTCTTTGAGGAGTGCGACGAAATCGTTGGTCATCGGCGCAAGGGCGAGGCGTAGAGCCTGGGGACCTCGCACGAGGCGCAGGATCTGCCACTCGGTGAGGCCCAGCGTGCGGGCCGCTTCGAGCTGCGCACGAGGGATGGCCAAGAGTGCCGCGCGATAGATCTCCGACTCATAGGCGGCGTAGTTGAGGCCGAGTCCGAGAATGGCGGCAAGCATCGCCGGCAGACGGACCACGGCGCTCAAGCCGTAGTACAGCACGAAGAGTTGCAGGAGTACCGGCGTGCCGCGCATGATTTCGACGTACGCGGTCAGGGCTGTTCGGGTGACGGCTCCGCCATAGATGCGTCCGGTGGCGATGAGTGTGCCGAGGCTCGTGGCGAGCAGCATCGCGGCAACGGAGATCGCGAGTGTGATGCCGGCAGCCCGGAAGAGGGCGGGCAGGTAGGCCGTGGTGGCGTTCCTGCGTGCTCGAGTAGCTGGTGACGCCGTGGGTGCGGGGGTGGCCTGCCCCAGGGAGGGTCGCGACGCGACCACCCCACTGTCCTGCGCAGTCCGGAGCTGCGCAATGAGGCGCTGCTGATACTGCGCCTGTGCCTCGTCCCAGACTCCCCAGCGCCGAAAGACCGCCTCGAGCGACCCGTCGATGAGGCGTGTGCGCAGCACCGCGTCGGCCGAATCCCGCAGCGCCCGGTGCTCTGGCGCAAAGACGGCAACGTAATGGCCTGTTGCGATCGGTTCGGGGAGGACAATGAACCCGGGTGTGCGGGTGAGGGCCCGATGGGCGATGACATGGTCGAGGAGGACCGCGTCGACGCGTCCGGCCACGAGGTCTTCGTAGGGATGGACGTCGTCGTCGTATGACACGGGAACCACCCCGTGCGTGCGCTCTGCCTCGAGCAGGAGGGTATAGGCCTGCGTGGAGCCGAGCGTGGCCACACGCCGGCCTGCGAGGTCGGCAAGGGTACGGAAACGCGTGGTATCGGCCGGCCGGACAGCCAGCACCTCCCGGAACTCGAAGTAGGGCAGACCCACCGCCAGTCGGGCACGCAGGTCGGCGCGATCCTCGAGCCCGGACATGCCGACATCAAAGTCCCCCCGTGCGACCGACTGCTCGATGGACGCCCAGCTCACCTGCACGAACTGTGCACGGCGACCGAGTCCTTCGGCCATCATCTCGGCGATCTCCACGTCGAAGCCGCGGACCGTCTTCGGGTCGGACGGGTCCGCCTCGACAAAGGGCGCACCGCCTTCCGCATCGCCACCCCAGCGCAGGGTGGTACTTGATGCGCTCGATGGGCTGAGGCAGCCCGCGAGCAGGGTGCAGAGCAGTACACCCGACGTGTGCAACCACCGCAGCAGGGTGGTCACCGAGGAATCACCGAGTGCTCATCACGCATTCGCCGATCCATCCACGATGGGCCATCCATCAATCGCCGAGTCGGTGGTCGGTGGTGAGATACTTCTGCACGTAGTCCCGGACCGCGTCGGCCAACGAGGTCACGGGGGCGGTATATCCGGCGGCGCGCAGTTTGGCGATGGTGGCCTGCGTGTGATACTGGTACTTCGCGCGAATGGACTCGGGCATATCGATGAACTCGATCTGTGGCGCGCGTCCCATGGCAGCAAACAGCGCGCCGGTCAACTCGAGCCAGGAGTGCGCGTGGCCGCTGCCGATGTTGTAGAGCCCGCCCGCTGCCGGAGCCATGGCCAGATGGAGGGTCATCGCCACGGCGTCCTTGATATACAGGAAGTCTCGCTGCTGTTCACCGTCACGGAACTCAGGGCGATGGGATCGAAACAGACGCACGCTGCCGGCCTCAAGGATCTGGCCAAAGGCCTTGTGTACGAGTGAGCGCATGTCGCCCTTGTGGGCTTCGTTGGGGCCATAGACGTTGAAGTACTTGAGCCCAACGAGCTGCCGCAGGATGCCTGCCTGTGCGGCGTACTGATCGAAGAGGTGCTTCGAGTAGCCATAGGCATTGAGCGGACGGAGCCCCGTGAGCGCCATGGGCGAGTCGTCGGCATCGTCCATACCGTGCGAGCCGTCGCCGTAGGTTGCCGCACTCGAGGCATAGGTGAATCGCGCCCCGCGCGTGAGTGCCCAGTGAGCGAGCTGTTTGGTGAACTCGAAGTTGTTGCGCGCGAGATAGGTCGCATCGAGCTCAGTGGTGGCGGAGCAGGCACCCAGGTGCAGCACCAGATCGAAATGGCCGAGGGCGCCGGATTCGAGTCGGACAAAGAGGTCATCGGCTTCGAGGTAATCCTCGAAGCGCAGCGGGACGAGATTCCGCCACTTCTCGTCGCGACCGAGGCGGTCGGCAATCACGATGCGGTCGAGGCCCTGCTGATTCAGGGCCCAGACGAGGGCGCTGCCGATGAACCCCGCTCCGCCGGTGACGAGGACCCGTCGAGGAAGGGTGTCGAGCGTGGCGGGGAGTGGCAGGGCAGGCTGCTGCATGGAGGCGGTCTCGGACATGTGGGAATACTACACGCCCGAGAGAACGGGATCGACGATCCCGGGCGCTCCGCGTGTTCGCGCGCGGGAACTTGTTTCAGCAGTGAACAACCGCGGATATCGAATGGCGGTGGCTGCCGAACTGTGCGCGGCGAAGTGTGTGTGTTTCGTTTGACAGTGCGCGCACGTGGACTCAAGTTAGGCCCACTGGTACAGGAGTCAGTCGTTCCACGCGAATCGTCGTCCTGTCCGTTCCGGCATTCCCCGTTTCACCTGCCGGTCGACGCCATGCATCGGCACGACTGGTCCCCTCCACTTGGCCTCTTCACGATGAAGAAACGCGTCCTGGCGGTGCTGCTCGGTACCGCCCTCATCGCCGCGCAGGCGATGGCTCAGCAACCGGCCGTGACCGGCAAGGTCACCCGAGATGGTACGGTGCCCTTGTCGGGTGTCTCGGTTGGCATCAAGGGCACATCGACAACCACGCAGACCAACGCCAACGGTGACTACAGCATTCGCGCCGCCCAGGGGCAGGTGCTGCAGTACCGGCTGATCGGCTACGGCATGCAGGAGCGCACCGTCGGTGCGGCGGGACCCATCAATGTGTCGCTGGTGAAGTCGGCCACGAATCTTGATGCCATGGTCGTGACCGCGCTGGGCCAGACGGCGGTGCAGCGATCGCTCGGCGTGTCGCAGCAGGCCGTGGTTGGCGGTGATATCGCTCAGACGGGCCGCGAGAATTTTGTCAACGGCCTCCAGGGGCGTATCGCCGGTGTGGAAGTCACGAGCACCTCCGGTGTGCCCGGTGCCTCGTCATCCATCACCATCCGCGGTGTGAGTTCCATCAGTGGCAGCAACCAGCCCTTGATGATCGTGGACGGTCTGCCGCTGGATAACAAGACGATGGCCACTTCGGCGCTGGCGGCCGATGCACCAGGATCACTGACCGCGTTCAACAATCGCGGTATCGATTTCACGAACCGGGCCGCCGACATCAACCCCGATGATATCGAGACGCTGGTCGTGTTGAAGGGTCCTGAGGCCGCCGCACTCTATGGCATCGATGCGGCGAATGGTGCCATCGTGATCACGACCAAGCGCGGACAGGCGGGCACCAACGGCTTCACCTACAGCAACAACATCCGCTTCGACGTACCGCGGTTCGAGCCCAACGTACAGCGGGTGTATGGCCCCACGAGTCAGGTCGGTGACCTGATCGGCTCCTTCTCGTATTTCGGTGCGCCGTATGCCGCCGGGACCAAGTTCTACGACAATGTCGATGGGTTCTTCCAGCGCGGCGTCTCGCAGCAGCACAACCTGACGTTCAGCGGTGCCACGAGTGACGCCCGCATCAACTACCGCATCGGGGCCAGCAGCACGGACCAGGGTTCCATCGTTCCGGGATCCGGACTCACCCGCTATAACCTGACGGGAGCCTCCCAGGCGCAGGTGACCTCCTGGTTGCGAGCGGATCTGTCGATGCAGTGGTCCCTGTCAAACAACGATCAGGCACTCAAGGGCACCAACGGGCCGCTGCTGGGCCTGCTGCTCTGGCCGCAGACGGACAACGCCAAGGATTACCTCACGCCGGCCGGCCAGCGCCGCCGGATCACGGCGCTCTCCACATCTGGTGAAACCGACAACCCGTACTTCAGCGTGCATCGCAACACGGTGAACGCCAAGA
>CAZPJX010000175.1:0-5293 GCA_964586985.1 uncultured Gemmatimonas sp.
CCCAGCACGCCGAACATCTTCCCTATGGCAGCAGGAGATGTTCGACCACCCATTCCTGCCGCAGACAGCAACCCGCTGAGCACTGAAGCGTTCTGGCTGCCAGTCTGCATCGCACAACGGTACGCTACAGCCACCACACCATCCACGCTCTGTGCAGCGATTGCGTTACGCAACATCAGCTGGTTGGCCGGCTCTTGCAGGCAGGGCAGCATAATCGACACCCATTGCTGCAGCACACCCGGATCGGAACTGCCCCAGCGCACGCCGGTGCGAAGTGCGTTGGTGGCCAGAACCGGTTCAAGTGCAGGTACAGCCACGGACGCCAGACTCTGCGCCGCCACCGCACCCACCAGGAATGTCGAGTTTGGGTCGCTCTCGAGCGTCGGCAACGAGCTACCTACACCGTAGGTCTGAACGCGAGTGAATGGTGCCGGCGTAAGGGCGATGGTTGCCGAGGGCGGTTGCATACTCTGACCTGCCCGGGTACCTGCGCCAAGCATTACACCATACTGACCGTTGTCTGTCGGCTGCGTTGTCCACGTCACACCATCGTCGCTGGTGCTGCGAACGACACTCACCCAGCGGGGCTGGGTATTCTCCAACTGGACCTGCATCCGCCCTTGGCCATCCCGCTGTGGCACGGCGGTGAGCTGGATACCACCCTGATTGGTGGGTGTATCCTGAGGCGGCAGAGGACGCAGAGGTTCCTCAACCCTTGGGGAAGGCGTTGATCTGAGCACATCTGTCACGACCGATCGCACAGCACCAAGTACAACCGAGTCAGTTCCGGTTACCGCCTGCTCTGGACTCGTTCGCATCCTCGACTCGACGGTCGCCGTCAGCTGCGCCAGCGCTGGCGAGCTGCGAATCGCCGACAGCACAACACCGGCCAGAGAAGGAGTTGCAGTACTGAGGGCCGGTGAAAGGAACGCCAGTGCCTCAGCCGTGCTCCTGGCAGAGATGTCTGGCGTGTTACTCCCACCGCTATTGAGGCTGAGCCCCACCGGATTGCCCGTGCTGCGCGACGATAGCCCCACAACCGCAGCCGCGGCTGTCAGCAGGTTGGTCCGCGCCCTGCCGTTGGCATCCAGTTGAGTGGGCTGAGTACCTGCAAACACCTCCATGCTGCCAATGGGCAGACCGAAACCTGCCGGCATGGCCACGCCGAACTCGCTCCGACTTTCTCCGCTGACTGGTACCGGGAACGTAGGAGGTGGCGGATCAACTATGGAAGGAGACTCGCTGCCACTGCAGCCCGTCAGTAGCGCTGCGGCCGCGAGCAGGGCGGCCACAGCTCCAAACCCCGGCTTGCAGTACCCAAAGTTGCCTCCAGCCCCAGGAAGAACCGAAAAGTGCCTGATCATGTCTGGTGCCTCAGACGCAGAAGATGATGAAACTCGTCGGCTGGCCGGCTACGATCACTCTCATTTGCGGAGTACCGAGCGCAATCCCGTTGATCTGCACACTCACAGAGTACTGACCGGGACTGAGTGGATACTCAACCCTCGTTGTGCTGTTGAGTTGGAAACGTGGCTGACCCTGCCCGTTGACAAAAATCTCCGCAGTACGCTGCACCAAGCCCAGGCATGAAGCCTGATCGGCAGTCACAACGAGCGTGCCGGTGGTAGGGCCTGGTGGCTGCGTTGGTTGCGTGGCAGAATCCTTGCTGCAGGCTGCGAGCAGTGATGAGCCCGCAAGAACAGGAATGCCGAGCAGGAAGCTGAAGCGACGCATAACGGTGAGTCTCCATGTGAGAGAGATGATCCCGGTGCCCGAGCGAGCAGCTCACGCACCACGCCCTACACTCTCGGCCCGCGCAGCGCACGCAGTCCTCAGACTGTGGCCGCCACCATCCGGTGGCTTACAGAAACGTGACGCCATAGTCGCATTTATATAAGCAAGAAAAGCGTTACAACGACGCACGCGAAACCCCTACAGGAGCAAAGTCTCTCCCTCACTCCGTGTAAGGTTACGGCCATCAGATGGCACTCGGCGGGAGGCTACTTACCCCCGGTCTCTACCTCAATCCAACTGGCCATCCTCCGTCTCATTGCCATCACCTTCTTCCTTGTCAGCCGGCATCACCCGCGCAGCCGTTGACTCCACCCCCGGTCGTCGAGCGCCACCAGCTTCACACCCTCCGCTGCAGGTCCGGTTACACGTATCCCACCAATCCTGCATCTGGATGGCGATGTCCGTCCTGGTCTCGGCATCAACTCGTCTTCCGGCGCTACCTCCATGAACGCCACCACATCACCGGTGCGAGCTGTTCGATTGAGCGTAAGAATGCCCTTTCCTCCGCGCTTCTGAACACGATGTTCATTCACCTCACTGCACTTGCCAAGGCCACGCTCGGTGACCGCAAGAAGCGTGCTCTCGCGCTTGATGACCACCATCCCAACCGCCTCATCTGACGACCTGAGCGCCACACCCAAACTGTTGTCGACACATTTGGCTCCTATGCGTTCGAACGCTTTCACCACACCGTGCTGGAGGAGTCCTTCGCGCTCACGCTGCGCGAACACTGCTGCGGGGCAATGGCGCCACTGCAAACCGCACTCGATGCAAGGCCCAATCACTTCAACCGTGAACGGCCGTATCGGGGCTATCGGAGCCTCGGGCGCCGGGCGCTGGACACCGTCACGCAGTATCTCTCAACCGTCAGACAGGAAGCTTGGTAGTCCCCCCTTCCGCCAGCCCCACATGTCGCAGCATGATATGGGAAATCCACGGCACAGGCCTGCCTTCGGCATCACTGGGCTGCCGATGCGGTGCGCGTGCTCCCAGCCCCCACAAGTCATGCTCTCTCGTCTTCGCTACCTCGGTGCACTCTCCATCTGTGCGCTGGCACTCACCGCCAGCACACTTCAGGCGCAGCAAACCGAGGAGAAAACCCCCCTCGGCGAGCGGATGACCGCCATCAACGCGGCATTCAAGATCGTCGGGCAGCAAGTTGCCGATTCGACGAAGAACGCGAGTACCATGGAGCAGCTCGCCATTATGGAAACCAACGCCAAGCAAGCGCTGGCGTTCGAACCGGAAAAGAAGGCGAAGGTTCCCGAGGCCGATCAGGCGAAGTTCGTGGCCGACTACAAGGTCGGTATCCAGAAACTCATCGATGCTACCGCTAAGCTGCATGAAGCCATTCACGCCGGAAAGAACGCCGAGGCCGTGGCCATGGTCGACGAAATGCGCGCCCTGCAGAGAGCTTCGCACGGGGAGTTCCGCATCCGTCGTCCCCCGCCGGGAGTCTGAGTCGGCCACCCACGTTTCCCGCGCTGCCATCCCCTGCGCAACCACAGCACCATGTGTTCCTGCGCGCCGTTCGGCCCCAGGAGGCAGATACGATGGGTGTCTCCGTACTGTACATGTCGGCCCAGGCGGCATTGTCCCGGCGATGACCCTGGGCAGGACTGCTGCTGGTGCTCGAAACGTCCTGGTTCACGACGGGTACACCCCTGCCGCAACACACATCCGGTACCGTGTCGTTCGCGCTGATACCTCTCGCTCCTTCTGACCCACGCCCAGGCCTCGAGACCATGAATCCTCGCCGAGTTGATCGAGCATCGGTTCGACTGCTCACCGACCTGCCGAATGTCGGCAGCGCCACGGCGGGCGATCTTCGTCTGTTGGGCTACCAGTCTCCGGACGGGCTTGTCGGCGCCGATCCGTTTGCGATGTATCAGCGTTTGTGTAGCATTACCGGTCAGCGACACGACCCCTGCGTGATCGATGTGTTCATGTCGGTCACCTCCTTCATGAATGGTGAACCGCCTCGTTCCTGGTGGGAGTTCACGGAGGAACGCAAGCGAAGACTTGCCGAGTGTTCGTGAAAGACATGGAGCACTGCCATACAACAGCGACGAACAGCATTGCTGCCCTCAACCGTTTCTCTTGAGAACCTCAGATTGTGAAGATCACTGTCGAAGCATTGGTCCATGCGCCGGTCGAAGAGGTCTGGCGCGCGTACACGACGCCGTCTGATATCATGCGCTGGAACACGGCATCCGATGACTGGCATACCACGGCTGCCACGGTCGATCTGCGCGAGGGTGGGAAGTTCTCTTCCCGCATGGAAGCGAAGGATGGCAGTTTTGGTTTCGATTTTTCCGGGACCTATACCCGGATCGAGCCCCATCAGTTGATTGCGTATGCCTTTGGCGACCGCATCGGCGTTGTGGAGTTTGTTCCCGGCGAGGGAGGCGTCAGGGTTCGGGTGACCTTCGATGCGGAGACCACGAACCCCGAAGAGATGCAGCGGCAAGGATGGCAGGCCATTCTCAACAATTTTGCCAAGCATGTGGAGGCGCTCTCATGACGGCACCACTCTGTCCTGCGTGCAAGAGCATCATGGAAGTGGGGTTCACGCTCGATCATGGGCATTTCGACAGCCCGAAGGTAGCGCGCTGGGCGGAAGGGGAGCCGAAGCCGTCCTTCTGGCATGGCCTGGCGCTCAAGGGCAAGGAACGGCTGGCGATCGTGACGTATCGCTGTCCGCGTTGCGGGCTGCTGCAGTCCTACGCGCCCGAAACCGCTGAGTGAGCGTGGTGCGGCCTTCCGGCGATCGATCCGGCTGACCTTTCAAAGAGGACGAGCGCGTGCACGGACCTTTGCCGGATACGACACACCCGATGCCTGGTTTTCCTCAGGTCTGCTATATCAAGAACACCGTCAAGAATCCGCAGATCATCGTGGGTGACTATACCTATTATGACGATCCGGAGGATTCCGAGGGCTTTGAACGCAATGTCCTCTACCACTATCCATTCATCGGCGACAGGCTGATCATCGGGAAGTTCTGCGCCATTGCCCGCGGCGTGACCTTCATCATGAACGGTGCCAATCACAAGGTATCAGGCATCTCCACCTATCCCTTCCAGATATTCGGGCGTGGCTGGGAGAAGGTGATGCCTGGGCCCGGAGACCTGCCGTACAAGGGCGATACCGTGGTGGGCAACGATGTCTGGATTGGCTATGATGCGCTCATCATGCCTGGTGTGAATATCGGAAACGGCGCCATCATCGCTTCGCGCTCGGTCGTGGTCGCGGATGTCCCTGCGTACGCCATTGTTGGAGGAAATCCGGCGCGGCCAGTCCGACCACGGTTTGAGCCGGAAGCAGTTGCCGAACTCAATGACATCGCCTGGTGGGATTGGCCAATCGAGAAGATCACGGAGCATCTGGACAAGATTGTTGGTGGCGATATTGCAGCGCTGCGCCGATGCCTGAGCGATCATTAATGGTTCGTGGCCGTCCATACGGTTCATACGTGTGGGGATGGTCGACTCCGTCG
>CAZPJX010000176.1:0-5243 GCA_964586985.1 uncultured Gemmatimonas sp.
TCTGAATTGGTAGGCCCGCAGGGATTCGAACCCTGGACCAATGGATTAAAAGTCCGTTCAGGCCCATCCCACCCTGTTTGGATGCGTCCCAAATCGTCACTTATGTTCCGGTTTGAATCTGAACGCCCGGGGCCCGATCCGGCGGAGTGGGGCGCTGTACCACCCCATGTCGGCAAGTTGGTCGGCAAAATGTCGGCAGAAGTGAGGTGCTCCGGGCAGTGAGAGCCAGCGTAGGCTCACCCATCCCAGCGCTGTGCCTGCGGATTCCAGGCACCCGATTGGACCTTGCCCTGCAGAACGGAATCGAGCATTGCCGCCGCAGCCGTATGACCGGCGTTCAGATCAGCGTCCAAGCCCACTTCGAGAGCAAGCTGGCGATATGGGACACGCCACTCCGCCGGTGGGCTCGGGAGATCCGAGGGGAGTTCATGGGTGCCGCGGCTGGCGAAGACCTCCCGAAGATCGAGCAGAAATCGAGCCGCGTCCAGCGAGAACAACTGAGCGATCAGCGCCAGATCAACCAGGTCTTTGGGACGGCTGCTGACTCTGCCCCCTTCATAGCGTCGCGTGTAGGCGTGCAGCTTTTCAGCAACCTGACGCGTCAAGGGAATCACGGGAACTGTGACCGGTTCGATGTCGGCGAACCCGAGCAGGTCCGGGGTTGTAAGTACCTCAGGCTGAGCGCCGACGCTGTCCCCCTCCCCAACATCCAACAGAAACGTCTCGAAGAGCCGGCCAGCGAGCGAGGCTTCCACCCGGAACCGATGCGCGCCGCCCATGCGGTCGGGGTCAGCAGCCGTCCTTTCCACGCGGAACGTGAAGAAGTCACCCAGGTCTTCAATCGTTGCCTCGATCAGCCTGTCCAGCAGCTCGTCCTCGTGTACGCGCCAGGCCAGATCGACATCTCGAGTCGTGCGCGCCCGACCCGACATGAGTAGTTGGAGGGCGAACCCGCCTTTCAGCGCCCACTGGTCCGGAGCGACCCGTAGGAGGCGAGCGAGGAACCGATCGAATGCAACGTGCTTCCGCAGCCGGGCAAGCCGCGCACCATCTCGATGACTGCGTTCCTTCAGCCGATCTTCAAGGGCACGACGAAACGCGGCAGCAGTCTCGTACCTCACGCGGGCACGCGCGCGGTAGCTCTTTCTATGAATACACGAGTCCGGGCCGGTCGGCCGTTCACCACCTCCCGGAGCCGACGAGGTGTGGTCAGACCGCGATCAATGGCCTGGCGAATAGCGAGATCGATCTGTTCAGGCGCCGAGCCGACTTCCAGCGCGTCCACGAGCGTCCGTTCGGGGCTAGTCACCGCGATTCCATCAACGGTTCTGACTTCGTCACTCTCAAGTGGGACCTCGAGCGTGTGAATCCGTACGCCCGAACGTGGACGCACGCCACGCTTGGCACGAGGGATGGACAGGTGAACAGCCGCTGGGATGACGTCGGCGAGCCCATAGAGTTCCAGCGCGCTTTCGTGGGAGACCACCGCTCCCGTCGACCGGAGCGGCAGCCACGCCGCCACAACGTGTTCATGCGGACTAGAAGGGAAGTGTCGCAGCCGATAAAGGCCGCGTCGGACGCGCTCAAACCGACCTCCCGGACGCGCGTGGTAGCGGAGGGTGCGCATGGCCATGCTAGCAGCAGCCGCCTGGCCAACGGTGAAGTAGCCCGCCTGCTGCTCAGCGATCTGGTAGATTTCGTCGTGCGCCGTGTCCGACATATCGGCAGGATTATAGCCTAATTGCCGGACATTCCGCCCTGTCAACGGGGTATAGGCGTTGCCTGCGGGGAACGCTACGGTTGAAAACTGCCGATGCGATGGATTTGCAACCAATCCGAACACATGTGCTAACCTCGGGGGTGACGCAGACGCAATGGCTGCGTGCCAATCGCGAGACGAGGAGGACGAATGCCATCGCGCCCGGCGGTACCGGAAGCCATTCGACTGCGCGTTTACACTCGCGCCGCAGGCCGGTGCACGCTCTGCAACCGACTCGTGCTCGAGAACGAAGACCTCGGCGAACCCACGTTAATAGGTGAGCTCGCGCACAATGTGGGCTGGAGCGAGAGTTCGCCCCGGGGCGGGAGTGACTTGTCAGACGACGAGCGCAATCGCGAGGCCAACTACATCCTGGTGTGCCGCAACTGCCACAAGCCGATTGACGCTCGCGGCGCCGAAGAGCGATACACCATCGAGGAGCTTCAACGGCGAAAACGTGAGCATGAGACCCGGATCGCTTTCCTCACAGGCATTCCTACCGACCGCGCGGCGGTCATCGTCCGCCTAGCCGGCCAGGTTCGTGGAAAGTTCCCGGAGCTCAGCTACGAAGAGGTCCTCAGAGCAACGACGGCAAGCGGCCTGTATCCCGTGGTAATGCCAGGCAGCTGGAAGGCGGAGGTCGACATCGATCTCCGCAATGTCCCAAATGAGGGATCCCCGGAGTACTACGCTGCCGCGATCAACCAGATGGACGCTCGCCTCGCCGAGTTAAACGACGGGCTTCGCCGCGACGTGGCGGGACAGATCGCGGTTTTCGCATTCGCTCGCATCCCCTTGCTCGTCCACCTCGGCGCTCAACTTGATGACAAGCACCGGGCAATCCTGTTTCAGCGACAGCGTACCGATGGCCCGACCGCGTGGCAGTGGCCATCCAATCCTGGAACTCCGCCCACATTCGAGATCGAGCGGGCCTACCACTCCCTCACGACTTCCGACACCGCTGTCGTCGTGTTCAACGTCAGTGGCACGATTCAAACGTCGGACATCCCAGCTGAGCTTCACAACCTGACCACCTATGTGGTCACTCCCAGTGAGCCGACGGTGCCGCATCCCCAACTGATCGACTCATCCGCCGCACTCACGAACTTTGAAGCGGCCGTCCGGAGTCTTCTTGCACTCGTCGAGCGCGATGGTAAGCCTCAGCAGCTTGCCATCCTCCCCGCACTTCCCATCACGGCCGCCATCACGCTTGGTCGCTGCCTCATGCCAAACGTCTCACCGGTGCTTCATCTGTATGACCGCGGCGCCGACGGTAGGTTCTGCCATGCCTGTGAGGTGCGTCGGTGAAACTCCTCCGGCAGTTCACAGCGTTCCTCGAGGACACCGTGAATCTCAACCAGACGCGCCTCACTCTGCTTCATGAGCGCGTGACCGCCATCACGAGTTACCTGGAAGGCGATTCAGTGATCGGCGAGATCTTCAAGGACGTCATCCCCCAAGGGTCGATGGCCCACCGCACAATCATCAAGCCCCAAGCCGGTCGGGAATACGACGCAGATATTCTCCTCGAACTTGCGCATCAAGACGACTGGACGCCATCCGACTACATCCAGGCAACCTACGAAGCCTTCCACCGCAGTGGCATCTATAAGTCGATGGTCTCACGCAAGAGCCGCTGTGTGCGGGTCAGCTATGCCGGTGATTGCCACATCGACGTTGTGCCTTGCTTCGAGTACGAAGGCTCTTTGTACATCTGCAACCGATCGGGTGAGGGAAGCTTCGAGCGCACGAACCCTGTGGGGTACTCACAATGGCTTGAGGAGCACGACGGCATTGCAGCCGGGAACCTCATCCGCAGCATCCGGCTGATGAAGTGGCTGCGCGATTACAAGACCACATTCACATGCCGGTCAATCATTCTGAACGTTCTTTTGTCAGAGACGGTTACTGAACATCGACTGATTAGCGACCCGCGATACTACAAAGATGTTCCGACATCCTTCGTTCACATTCTGGAAGACCTCGCCACGTACCTTCAGCCGTACAGTACGGTCGTTCCCACTATTGCAGACCCCTCGTGCCCGGAAGTCACCTTCAACCACCGTTGGTCTGACGATGCCCAGTTCTTCAACCTCCGCGAGTGTATCATGACCTACGCAGCCTGGGCCCGAGAGGCATACGATGCCCCGACGAAGAAGGCGAGTCTCGCTGGTTGGCAGAAGCTCTTTGGTGAACAGTTCGACGATGCCCAGTCCGCTGCGAAGGCGGTATTGGCAACGGACGAATCCGCACTTGAGGTCGCCAAGAGTACCCGGGCGCCAGCGGAGCAGTTCATCGACGACCTCTTCCCTCGCGCGGATACGTCCTATCGCGTTAGGATTGCTGGCCGAACACGGCTTAAGGCCGGATTTCGCAGCTATGATTTGCATTCTCACGGGAACAGGATCGAACGTTCTCGTGAAATCGATTTCCGCATCGTCGAGTGCAACGTCCCAGAGCCATTCGATGTCTTGTGGAAGATAAGAAATCGCGGTGACGACGCCATAAACGCGAATGCTCTCCGTGGGGAGATACGCAGAGGCAGCCGTGACAACGGTCGAGGGCACCACGAGCAGACGCGATATCGCGGCGAACACTACGTTGAGTGTTACATCATCAAGGACGGCAAGTGTGTCGCGTCACACCGTCAGCCGGTCATCATTGCTTAGGATCAGGGACGATACATTAGCCGTCAGCCGTCCTCGCTTCCCGTCTGGGGTAGCTCTGACCACGACAAACGAGTCGCGTTCTTAGTCGTCGAGGCTAGATGTACTTTCCCCTGTAGTCCTTGAATCGCTTGCCCCCGAGCACCCCCAGATACCAGTCTCGTAGTCGCTTGGCGCCGTCAGCACCAACACAACCAGTTCCAAGGACATAGCTTTCCAAATCGACCGGCGCTGGTCGCTGTGACAGCGAGGCGATACGTCGGAGCCCCGCGATCGAGCGCTCCTTCTCGCCACCGCCGAGGAACTCGTTGTGTCCGCCGAAGCGGCAGATGCTCTCAAGCTCGTCACGCACCGCATCGTCGATCGCACGCGGTGCAAGCGGCGCCTCTTCGGGGAAGGCGAGGTTTGTGGCCCGTGATCGAGCGATCCACGGGGTCACATCATCGATCGTCCCCGGGATGACGCAGAGTGCGCCATCGAGCGCCAGCGCTTCCGCGAGAGCAAGCGTCGTGTTAGTCGGATACACAGCGAGCACCGCGCGGGGAGCGCTGCCCGCATCCCGGGACTGGGGCGACACGAAAGGGAACTGGGTGGCGAGCTCTCGCAGGGACGGACGGTTGTCCATCATCTTCTTCGCGTTCATCACAACGACGCGCGAACGGACGCTTTTCCGTGAGGCGAGCCATGCGCTACCGAGCCGAATCGCCTCGTCAGGATCGAAGTCGGTGTTGAAGCCGGGAATCCATCCGGCTTCGTAGCGAACGGGTATTGCGGCCATGGGTGAATGCTAGCGGGTGTATGCGTCAGTTGCTGTCGCC
>CAZPJX010000177.1:0-5220 GCA_964586985.1 uncultured Gemmatimonas sp.
CTGCGTCATCGACGCAGGGCCCCCGTTCGCATGGCAGGTCCCGATGGCGTTCGCGGACTGCGTGCGTCTCAGGGCGCGGTGTCGTGGAACTCCACACCCGTCTCATGCTGTAGTGCGCGACGCAGCGCCCACTGGTCCTGAAACAGCACGACGATGTTGTCCTTGTGGTCGTACACCTTCATGCGCCCGAGACCCGTGGCGACCCGCTCGACATCGGCCTTGCTGCCGGTAAGCCAGCGCGGCCAGCGATAGTTCATCTTCTCGAATCGGCAGGGCGCCGCATACTCGTACTCGAGCCGGAACGCCATCACATCGAACTGCAGCTGGCCCACGGCGCCAACGATGGGCTGGGCCCCTGCGCTGGTCTGTGCGTAGAACACCTGCGCAGCGCCCTCCTCGGTGAGCTGGCGCAGACCGATGTCGAACTGCTTGCGCTTGAGGGGATCGACCGGCATGGCACGGGCGAAGTGTTCCGGCGCGAAGCGGGGTATTCCCTGGAACTCGAGTGTTCCGTCGCCGCCAAGCGTGTCACCGATCCGAAGGTTGCCGCGATCCATGACCCCAATGACATCGCCGGGCCACGCGTCCTCGATGGCCACGCGATCACGGGCCATGAATTGCTGGGGTGCGGCCAGGCGGATGGGTTTGCCGGTGCGTTGATGCACCACCTGCATGCCCGCCTCGAAGTGTCCTGACACGACCCGCAGGAAGGCCACCCGGTCCCGATGCTTGGGGTCCATGTTCGCCTGGATCTTGAACACGAAGCCGGTGAAGTCCTCCCGATCGGGCGGCACCGGTCCGGCATTCGATTCCCGCGGACTTGGCGGTGGCGCCAACTCCAGGAACTCCCTCAGGAACGGTTCGATTCCAAAGTTGGTGAGTGCCGATCCGAAGAACACAGGCGTCAGCGCGCCCTCGATGACTCGGCCGTGTTCGTACGTATGCCCGGCAGCATCCAGAAGATCGATGTCAGCCATCAGTCGATCGAAGGCGGATTCGCCCATGGCATCGATGAGCTTCGGGTCGTCGATGCTCACGATGGTGTCGTCGGCGCGTGTGGCACCACGATCCCCACTGCGTTCGAACAGATGTACCTCGCGCTTCAGGCGATCATACACGCCGATGAACACGTCGCTCTCGAACACGGGCCACGTGGCGGCATAACAGTCGATGCCGAGGTCGGCTTCGACATCCTGGATCAGCTTGAGCGGATCCTCGCCATGCCGATCGCACTTGTTGACCAGCGTGAAGATGGGCGTGCGCCGCATCTTGCACACATCGAACAGCTGGCGCGTGCGCTCTTCGACCCCGCGCCGGTTGTCGAGCAGCATGATGGCGCTGTCGGCCGCAACCAGGGTGCGGTAGGTGTCTTCCGAGAAGTCTTCGTGGCCCGGTGTATCGAGCAGATTGAGCTGGTAGCCGAGGAACTCGAACTGCAACACCGAACTGGTCACGGAGATACCGCGTTCCTGCTCGAGCTTCATCCAGTCCGACGTGGCGTGCCGCGTGGCGCGCCGCGCCTTCACGGAGCCCGCGAGATGGATGGCGCCGCCGTACAGCAGCAGCTTCTCGGTGAGAGTGGTCTTGCCAGCGTCGGGATGCGAAATGATGGCAAAGGTGCGACGGCGCGCGATCTCCGAGGCCAGACGGGGCAGTGATGCAGCTTCAGTCATAGCCTTGAAAGCTAGTCGAAACCAGCCGTCAAGGACACGACCGCCCTGCCCCGCGCCTAGGCTACCGTCATCCTACCGTCATTCTGCCGTCAGTCGACTGTCACTCTGCCTTCAGTCGATCGTCACTCGACCGTCACGCTCTTGGCCAAATTCCGCGGCTGGTCCACGTTGCAGCCCCGCTTCACCGCGATGTAATAGGCCAGCAGCTGCAGCGGAACCGACGCCAGGATCGGCGTCAACAGATCCACCGTTTCGGGAATCCGGAACTCATAGTCCAGCTTGCCCACCAGGGCCGGCTCGTCGCGTGTGGTAATCGCGATGATCTTGCCCTTTCGCGCCTTCACCTCCTGGATATTCGACGTGATCTTGTCGAACACGGAGTCGTGCGGTGCGATGCAGACCACCGGCATCATCTCGTCGATGAGCGCAATGGGGCCGTGCTTCATTTCGGCCGCGGGATAGCCCTCGGCGTGGATATACGAGATTTCCTTGAGCTTGAGTGCCCCCTCGAGGGCCGCCGGGAAATTGTACCCCCGTCCGAGATATAGAAAATTGGTGGCCCGCTTGAACTCCTCGGCCACGGCCTCGATCTCACCCGCCCGATCCAGGATACTCTGGATCTGTTCGGGCAGCTTGGCCAGGGCCTGCGCCAGTTCGCGGCCACGCTGCACGCTCATGTCGCGCAGACGCGCGAGCTTGAGGGTGAACAGTGCCAGTGCCACCACCTGACTGGTGAACGCCTTGGTGGACGCCACACCGATCTCGGGGCCGGCATGCAGATAGATGCCGCCATCGTCCTCACGGGCAATGGTGGAGCCCACCACGTTCACGAGTCCCAGGGTCCGGGCCCCGCGTCGCTTGGCCTCCCGCATGGCCGCCAGCGTATCGGCCGTTTCGCCGGACTGCGAGATCACGATGCACAGCGTACGCGGGGTGACGATGGGATTGCGATACCGGAATTCCGACGCGTACTCCACTTCGACGGGAATGCGGCAGAGTTCCTCGATCATCATCTCGCCGATGAGGGCCGAGTGCCAACTGGTGCCGCAGGCGGTGATGATGATGTTGTCGATGGCCAGCAGATCATCCTTGGGGATGTTGAGCCCACCCAGCTTGGAGAAGCCCTCCTCGAGAATGAGGCGACCACGCATGGTGTTCTCCACCGTGGTCGGCTGCTCGAAGATCTCCTTGAGCATGAAATGCGGATATCCGCCGCGCTCGATCTGTGCCAGGTCCCACTCGATGCGCGTCACCGGCTTTTCGTGCGTCACGGCGTCGAGATCGACCACGCGGTATCCGTCGCGCGTCACCACCGCGATATCCCCGTCATCCAGATACACCACATGACGCGTGTAGGCCAGGATTGCCGAGGCATCGGAGGCGACATAGTTCTCCCCCTCTCCGATGCCGATCAGCAACGGACTGCCCTTGCGGGCGGCGACGATCTTGTCCCGCTCGTCACTGGACATGACCGCGATGCCATAGGTGCCGTCCACCTGCTTCAGGGCCTCGATGACCGCCGCTTCGAGGCTGCCGGCGTAGGCGGCCTCGATCAGATGCGCGAGCACTTCGGTGTCGGTATCCGACTGAAAGACATAACCGCGCTCCTCGAGTCCGGCCTTGAGCGCCGTGGCGTTCTCGATGATGCCATTGTGTACGACGGCGATCTTGCGATCCTGGCTCACGTGCGGATGCGCGTTGGCTTCCGTCGGCGGACCGTGCGTGGCCCAGCGTGTGTGCGCAATCCCCATCGTTCCCTTAAGCGGATCCGCCGCAATCGCCGATTCGAGGCGAGCGATCTTTCCGGCAGCACGGCGCGTTTCGACGCCCTTGCCGTTCATGATCGCGACGCCCGCGGAGTCATAGCCGCGATACTCGAGACGCTTCAGGCCCTCGATGAGCATCGGGGTGGCGATCCGGTCGCCGACATAACCAACGATTCCACACATGGTCGTTCAGGTCAGAGGGACGCGAGCGCCTGGAGCGGCTCGCGGGCTTGTACGATGAGTTGACGTGCCTCGGCGTCGGTCGGGGCTTCGGCGATGACCCGCACGATCGGCTCCGTCCCCGACGGGCGCAGATGCACCCAGCGATCGGACCAGTCGAGCCTGAGTCCGTCCTGCGTGTTGGCCGTGGCATCCGGAAAGGACGCCCGCAAGGCCGCATAGACTTCGTCGAGCGAAACATCCGGCCGATCGAGCTTGTCCTTCACAATCACGTATCGCGGACGTTCCGCCACCAACTGCGACAACGGTCGGCCCTCCTCGAGCATGAGCTGCAGCAGCAGGGCCGCACCGAGCGGCGCGTCACGACCGAGGTGAAGCTCCGGGAGAATGACTCCACCATTGCCTTCGCCACCGATCGTGGCTCCGACATCGCGCATGGCGAGTGCCACGTTCACTTCGCCCACACTGGCAAAGTGGAACGGCACCGCAAGCTCGTGGGCGACATCGGATACGACCTTGCTCGTGGAGAGATTCGTCACCACTGGCCCAGGTCGATGCCGCAGCACCGCGCGCACGGCGAATGCCAACGTATAGTCCTCTCCGGGTGCCTTGCCGTCATCCAGGACCAATGCGAGACGGTCCACATCGGGATCGGTGGCAAAGCCCACATCAGCGTTGGTTGCCCGCACCAGGGCTTCGAGTTCGCCGAGATTCTCGGCGACGGGTTCCGGTGGCCGATGGAAGAGACCATCCGCTTCCATGTTGATCGCAAAGACCTCGCAGCCCAGCTCCGTGAGCAGCGCCGGCATGATCGCACTGCCTGCCCCGTGACAGCAGTCGAGCGCCACCCGGAAATTCCGTGCGCGAATGCCTTCCACATCGAGCCAGGGGAGAGCCAGCACCTGCGCGATATGGCGAGGGATTGCCTCCTCATCACGGACGATCTCGCCCAGCCCATCCCAGGTGGCCCGCGGAATGCCGCTCTCCAGGAGTGATCGCATCTCGGCGCCCTCGGCGGCCGACAGGAACAGTCCCGAGGGTCCGATGAACTTGAGTGCGTTCCACTCGATGGGGTTATGGCTGGCCGTTATCCCCAACCCCCCGGCCGCATGATGATGCTCCACCGCGAGCTGGATGGTCGGCGTGGGGACCATGCCGATATCGATGACGGTGCACCCCACGGATTCCAGAGCTCCGTGCACGATGCGGGTGAACATCGGTCCCGACACCCGGCTGTCGCGGCCCACCACGATGCGGCGATTTCCGGCGCGCGATGCCCACGCCCCGAACGCCGCGGCGAAGGTTGCGACCACCTCGGGTGTCAGGCCGTCACCCACCCGGCCCCGCACTCCCGAAACACTGACCATCAAGCCATCAAACGCCATGAAGCTCCTCAGTTCATCCGTTACTCTGCAAAACCCGCGACGCCAACGCCAGGAACGCCATCGAGACGACCTCGTCGGAACCTAGGCGCATCACATGGCTGGCACCACGCAGACGCGTTGTCCGACCCGCCGTGACCTGTGGCACCAACATGTCGGACTGTTGACCTCGCTGCGGCCCACAGCCCCACAGGTACCTATCCACAAGGAGGACGCTTG
>CAZPJX010000178.1:0-5118 GCA_964586985.1 uncultured Gemmatimonas sp.
TGCCTCTGGCGAGTTCTGTGTGAATCAATGGATGGAGCCCGCGGCGGCATTGCGTGGATTGACATACACCGGTTCACCGGCCGCCACCCGCGCGGCGTTCATCTGCTCGAAACCGGCAAAGGGCAGATAGACCTCGCCGCGTACCTCCATGAGTGGAGGGTGTCCCGAACCTTGCAGGCGCAAGGGGACATCGCGGATGGTGCGCACATTGGCCGTGACCTCCTCGCCGGTAGTCCCATCGCCTCGGGTCGCTGCCGTGGCGAGAACGCCGTCCCGATAGGTCAGCGCGATCGCCGCGCCATCGATCTTGAGCTCCACCGTGTATCCCCCGGTGTGCACCGCTTCACCCACCACGCGTTTGACGGACTGTTCGAAGCCCTCGAGCTCACGCTGATCGAACGCATTGTCCAACGACAGCATCCGCACGAGATGGACATGAGGGCGGAAACCGGACTGGAGCGGTGCCCCGACTCGCCGGGTCGGTGAATCTTCCGAGCAGAGCGTGGGGTATTGTGCTTCGATCTCCTGCAGTTCCCGGAACAGTTGGTCGTATTCCAGGTCGGGCAGTGTGGGGCGATCGAGCACATAGTACTCGTGCTGGGCAGTGCCGAGTCGGGCGCGGAGTTCCCGAGCGCGCTCGATGGTCCGGTGTGGTGGAGATCCCGATGGTACGCTCATTCAGGAAATCTACCTTTCGTGGGAGAGATTCCTATCATCGAAATGCAGACGAACAGGAGATGGCTGTCATGCGAAGCGAGTACGGGCGGGACGATGCGCGTTCCTTCGGGTTGGGCCTGTTGATCGGGGCCGTGCTGGGCGCAGGTGCTGCTTTACTTCTGGCCCCCGCCAGCGGTGAAGCGACCCGGCGCCAACTGCGTCGTGGGGCGCGCAAACTCTATGAGCGCAGCGGCGATACGCTCGCCGAACTGGTTGAGGACAGCGATCGTCAGGCCCGCCGCTTTGCTCGGCGCGGGCTCAAGCGAGGACGTCGGCTCGTCGCCGATGCTCGGGATACGGTGGGCTGGTAGGACGAACGGTCGGTTCCCCTCGCGATCCTACAGCGCAATTCCTTCTGGCGCTCCCGTTGGGTGAAGGTGAGGGATTCCACTGCTTGAGGGGAGCCGGTCAGCGCAGCGCCTCGAGTTCCTGCTGTGCTGCCCGCCGGTAGTGATCGTCATTGGCATCGTGCAGGGGCGAGGCCAATGCGGCGCGATACGAGGCTCGCGCGTCCGCGATGCGTCCCATGTCGCGGTAGATGCGCGCCAGATCGAGCCGATGGACCAGACGATCCGGTTCGATGGCAACGGCCTGTTCGAGGCAGCGTGCAGCCTCGGCCCAACTGGCGGTGCCCATGATGCCACCGCCCATGAAGGTTTTCGCAAACGCGCGCGCGATGCCGTTCAGACGCATGACCTCCGCATTCCACACACCCACAATGTGCAGGGCGCCCGCGTGTCTCGGATCGCGGGCCAGGGCTTCCATCGCGTGTGCACGAACTTCCACCGCGTACTTCACCCGATCGCGTGCACGAGCGGCCATGGCGGTGCGCCCGACGGCCCGTGACACGTGGAAATGCACATCGGCCAGTTCGGGGTGTTCCGCCATCGCCCGTCGCGCGTAGATCTCCGCTTTCGCATAACGCGCCGTTTGCACGACCCGGTCGGTTTCGAACTCCCCAAGGTCGACCAGTTCGCGGGAGGCTCGCCAGAGCGCATCGAACGCCATCGAATCGCGCTGCAACGCCTGCTCATACAGGGCCAGGGCCTGAGCCGGCTGCCGTGCCGCGCTCGCCCGATCGCCTCGAGTAACGAGGTCAGCGATCTCGCCGGGAACGGCGGCTGCGGGCTCACTGGCAGTGCCTCGAGATGGCATCTGCGCGGCACTGACGGTGGGCTGACCGCCGATCATCAGGATCGCGGTCAGCAGGGTGGCGACTGAGCGTGCAGGTGGGAGTGAACAGGTGTAGGTTGGCATGACGTATGGAAGCGCGCGCACTCGTTGAACGGAAGCGTGATGGTGGACGGATTCTTCCGTCCGAATGGCGTGGCCTGATGCGGGCCTACGCGGCGGGCGACGTTCCCGATTACCAGATGGCGGCTCTCGCCATGGCCATCTACTTCGTCGGGCTCGACCGAGATGAAGTGCTGGCCCTCACGGATGCGATGCTCCGAAGCGGTGCGACGCTGGATCTCGATCACCTGCGGGTCGGTCGGGTCGACAAGCACTCCACTGGGGGGGTGGGCGACAAGGTTTCGCTGGTCCTGGCCCCACTCGCGGCGGCCTGCGGGGTTGCAGTGCCCATGATGTCCGGCCGTGGACTGGGCCACACGGGCGGTACCCTCGACAAGCTCGAATCGATCCCCGGCTTCCGTACGAATCTCCCGTTGGTTGCGGCTACGCGACAGATCGAGCGGATTGGCTGTGCCCTCATCGGTCAGACCGAGGAGATCGCTCCCGCGGACCGCAGGCTCTACGCGCTGCGTGACGCCACCGCCACCGTGGAAAGCATCCCGCTCATCGCCGCCAGCATCATGTCGAAGAAACTGGCCGAGGGGCTCACTGGGCTTGCGCTGGACGTGAAATGCGGCTCAGGAGCGTTCCTTCCCGAAGCCGACCGTGGCCTGCTCCTGGCACGGACCATGATCGAACTGGGGCGAGATCATGGGTGTCCGGTGGTGGCCTTGCTCACGGCGATGGACCGACCGCTGGGCCGGGCCTGCGGTAATGCCCTCGAGGTGGAAGAGGCCATCATGGCGCTGCGCGGGGAAGGCCCAGCTGATCTCATGGCCGTCACCTACGCCCTCGGAGCCGAAATGCTGGTGCTGGGCGGGGCCGCTCGCACTCGTGACGACGCCCGCCGGCGCATGGAGGTGGCGATCTCCAGTGGTGCGGCGCTGGACCGATTCCGTGAAATCATCGAGGCGCAGGGGGGCGATCCGGCTGTGGTGGATGATCCCTCGCGGCTTCCGCAGGCCACTGCGTGTGAGTTGTTTGTCTCTTCCCGCGATGGCGTCGTGGAACGGGTCGAACCGCGTGCCATCGGTCAGGGAATCACAGCCCTTGGCGGCGGCCGCACACGCGTGGAAGACCGCATCGACCCGTCGGTGGGCTTTGTGATCACAGCGCGTCCGGGAGACGTCGTGCGCGCCGGAGAACCACTGGCTACCATTTTCGCCGCGGACGCCGACGGTGTGGCCCGAGGGCGCGCGACTCTGGAGCGGGCGATCGTCGTCGCTGAGGATGCCGATCCGCCCTTGCCACTCATCCTGTGGAGGGTGACCGAAGCCGGTGAGGAGCGTTGGGTGGACGAATGATGGGTGAGGCGGGTATTTTCAGGGATACCGACCTTCAACGGTTGCTGCGCCCGGCTCCTCCGCGGGCGCCCTGATTCACGGTCCTGAACCACGGTACTGAACGCGATGCTTGCTTCTACCACCAATCGTCTGTTGAGCGTCGCTGCGGCGGCCGCCGTGCTGCCGCTGCTCGGGGTCTACGCCCTCCTGCTCTATATCGCCACGCCGAGCGCTACGGGTGGTATGGAGCCGACCATGACCATGCTCTCCTACATCGCCGCCACCATCATCTTCGGCGCGCTCATCACTGTGGCGCTCAATTTTTCGCGTCAGCTGGGTCGGGAAGCCAAGGGAGAGTACCAGACGCCCTGAGCGCGTTGGCATGGTAGTCTCATGCGCGCTGCGCGACGTGTGATGCCCTGAAGAAGGGTTCCCTGATCCCGGCCACCGATATCGTCGGCGGCCGGGATTCTTGTTTCAAGCTGGTCCGGTAGCGACCTGGTTCATGTGACCCGGCTCATCGGTCGTGCTGGCGATCGTGCCGTTCCGTCCCGTCTCGCCCCCCGAGGTCCAATGCAGGATGCGCATGCCTTCCTCTCGAATCTGACGCTCGTTCTCTGCGTGGCGGCGTTCACGACCTACCTGTTCCAGCGAATTCGGCAACCGGTGGTCTTTGGCTATTTGATCGCCGGGATGATCGTTGGGCCGTATGTGGGAATACCACTGCTGGCCGACCGGGCCATGGTCAGCACGCTGTCCGAGCTTGGGGTGATCCTGCTGATGTTCGGGCTCGGGCTCGAGTTCAGTCTGGGCAAGCTGGTGCAGGTTGCTCCAACGGCTGGCGTCATGGCGCTCGTGGATACCGGTGCGATGCTGCTCTTCGGTTTCCTGACCGGGCAGCTGCTGGGCTGGAGCATGATGGAGAGCGTCTTCACGGGAGCCATCGTTGCCATCTCGTCCACGACGATCATCGTGAAGGCCTTCGCCGAGCAGAAGGTGCAGGGACGGTTCACCGAACTGGTATTCGGGATCCTGATCAGTGAAGACCTTATTGCCATTCTGTTGATTGCCATTCTCACGACCGTGGCGGCGGGCAGTGGCGTCTCCGCAGGTGCCGTCGGAATCACTGCCGGAAAGCTGGCGCTGTTCCTCGCCGCGTTCGTGGGTGTGGGCCTACTTCTGGTGCCGCGCCTCGTGCGGCGCGTGGTCCAGCTCGATCGGGACGAAACCACGCTGGTGGTCAGCTTGGGACTGTGTTTCGGCGGTGCATTGCTTGCGGTGGCGGCCGGATACTCTGTCGCCCTCGGCGCGTTCATCGCCGGGTCGCTGGTGGCGGAGTCGGGTGAATCCCACCGTGTGGGTCGACTTGTCTCGGGCGTGCGTGACATGTTCGGTGCGATCTTCTTTGTTTCCGTCGGCATGATGATCGACCCACGTCTCGTGTTCGAGCATTGGGGAGCTGTCGCGGTCCTCTCGGCCGTGGTCATCGTGGGCAAGGTGATTGCTGTCTCCACCGGTGCGTTTCTCGCTGGCAATGATGTGCGGACCTCGATGCAGACTGGCATGAGCCTCACGCAGATTGGCGAGTTCGCCTTTATCATTGCCGCATTGGGCATGTCCACTGGCGTCATTCGGGATTTTCTCTATCCGGTCGCCGTTGCCGTATCCGCGATCACGACGCTGACCACGCCGCTACTCATCCGTGCGTCGGGGCCCGTTACCTCGTTCATCGATCGGAATCTGCCGCGTCGACTGCAGACCTTTGTGGGGCTATATGGAACCTGGATCGAACGCCTGCGCACCGCCCCGATAGAGGCAGGGATGG
>CAZPJX010000179.1:0-5078 GCA_964586985.1 uncultured Gemmatimonas sp.
GTGCGAGGGGAACCAGCTGGTCCAGGGGGAACAGGTCGCCGTCCATCGAGAACACGCCCTCCACCACGATCAGCGCGCGACGGAACTGGGCGCGTTCGGCATCCAGCATCGACGCCAGCGTTGCCACATCACCGTGCGGAAAGATGCGCACCTGGGCCCGCGACAGACGACACCCATCGATGAGCGATGCGTGGTTCAGCGCATCGGAGTAAATGACATCGCCCTCACCCACGAGTGCTGCAATCGCACCAACGTTGGCCATATACCCCGAGGGGTACAGCAGCGTGAAGTCGACCTGCTTGAGGCGAGCGAGTGTGTGTTCGAGGGTCTCGTGAATGGGGTGGTTGCCCGAGATGAGGCGCGCGCCGGCGGCACCGGTGCCCTCGGCCTGCAGCACTGCCCAGGCGGCCCGGGCGACGCGCGGATCGGCGGCCAATCCGAGATAATCGTTCGAGGCGAAGTCGCTGACGCGTTCCCCGTTGTAGATCACGGTCCCCGCGCGGCGCTGCTGTGACTGCCGTAGCGCGCGCTTGAGCCCCGCCGCTTCGAGTCCCCGCAACTCCTCGTCGAGCGCCGCACTCATGGTGGACGGCGGCAGCACTCCGGATGCATCAGGCGTCATCGGTTCAGCGGATGACGAAGGTGAGCTGCGTATTGGTCGGATGCGCCGAGCAGACACCGCCGAAGGTGCCGGGGGGGACCGTGTAGTCGGTCCGCCCGCCGGCGGGAATCGTGAACATCGCGAGCTGATGCTTCACCGTATCATCGTTGACAACGCGAATGGTACGCCGCGAGCCGCTCCCCCCAACGAAGACCGTGTCGCCGAGCGGTGTCGTGCGTCCGAGGGCGTTGGTGACCTCCGCGATGCCACCACGCCGCACGCGAATGAGCGTATCTGGGCGGGGCCAGGTGAGCCAGGCAATCGTGGCGGTGAGCACGACCAGTCCGGCGATACCACCAAGACGGGCCGGGTTCATGGAGTGCGCACGCGGGCCGTGAGTGGGATCTCGTTGCCGTTGGCCAGATGCAGGACGAGCGGCACCTTGTGCCCGGGTCGCAGGGTGCGGTTCACCCGGATGAGCATCACGTGAAGGCCGCCGGGCACCATGGTGAGGGAGTCTCCAGGAGCGATCACGATGGAGGCGCGCGGCATCATGTGCATCATGCCCTCGTGCTGCGATGTCTCGTGGATCTCCACGACCTCTGCAGCAGTGCTGGCCGCGCTGGTGATCTCCACGGCCTCGGCGTTGCCATTCACCAGGGTGACGTATGCGGCCGATGTGCCAAGGGAGTCGGCAAGGCGCGCCCAGGCATCCTGTACGGTGATGCCGTGGATCACCGGTGCTGCGTCCTGCGTCGTGGCGGCAAGCGAGCCCGCTGCCGCAGGGGTCCGGGGTTGCTGGCTGGACTCGCCACAGCCGAAAATCGATGCCAGCAGGCCTGCAAGCAGCGCGGAGGGCAGGCGCCGCGTGAAATTTCGCGAGGGCGTCATGTATCGGGATGCTCCAGTTGGAGCAGGCCGGTTCGGAGTACGCATGGAATTCTCAGAGGAGACGATCGAGGTCGGCGGCAAGCGCCTCCCACGGTGTGCCGAATGGGTACAGGACGACGAGACGACCCTTGTCATTCACGAGAAACACCTGCGCGCTGTGACTGACGAGATAACCACTGGCTGTGGGGACGTCTTCCCGCGCGGCCGCCACGCCGAAGGCGGACATGATGCCGGCCGTGGTGGGAGCATCGCCCGAAAGGCCGACGAAATCCGCGTCGTAGAGCTTGGCATATCGGTCCGCCACGGCGGGTGTGTCGCGCTCAGGATCGACCGTGACGAAGACGAAGCGTACCCGGGCCGCGTCGGCGCCGAGTTTCTCCTTCACCCGCTTCCAGTCCGCCAGTGTGGTCGGGCAGACATCGGGGCAGTGCGTGTAGCCGAAGAAGATCACCATCGGCTTTCCCGATTGCGGTGCCGTGGGGTACGGTGTGCCGTCGGCCAGCGTGAAGGTGAAGGCCGGCACCTCGCGAGGCGGATCGATGGCCATGCCCTGAAAGGCTCCGCCCAGATCGCAGGCCGCCAGGAGCAGCGCTGCGAGGCCAGGGAGCCAGCGTGTGGTGGCCCGCATGCCGGCCCTCAGTCTGCCGCGCATCGCGCGCACAGACCGTAGAGGACCACCTCGTGACGCTCCAACCGGAAACCGGCGGGGGCGAGGTCCCGCAGTTCTCCAGGACATCCGGGGATCTCGAAGACACGCGTGCAGGTGCGGCACCGGAAATGGTGGTGGTGCGCGCTGCCGGAACGCTCATAACGGGGTGGCTCACCGGGCAGTTCCACGGGAACGAGCCACCCGCTCTCCACGAGAGCATTGACGGTCCGATACACCGTGGCGATGCCGAGCTTGGCGATACGACTCCGGCCCGCTTCGAGGATTTCGATCGGCCCCAGGGGCCGAGGGATCTCCTCGAAAACGCGCCGGATGGCGTCCCGCTGTTTCGTATTGCGTTCCATCCATCAAATATGGCATTCACCCACGTCGATCCTAGTGGCGCGTGAATGGCCCCGGGTCTTGATTTCCGCCCATGCATGCACTCCCTTCGACCGGGCGAACCGACGCTGTACAGGGCGCTTCCGCCAGTTCACACTGGATGCGTTGGGTGCTGGCGACGGCCGTGGCGGTTGGCCTCGCCCACGTCCTCGATCCCTGGGCTTGGCAGTTGCGTCTGCCCACGGTGTACGAGAAGGACTGGGGACGCCTCCTGCGTATCGTGGGGTTTCTACCGACATGGGGCGTAGTCGCCCTGGCGTGGTGGCTACAGTGCTCGAACAGTGACGAGCGGAAACGGGGCGCCGTGCTGTTGCTGGCGTCACCCGTCGCCGGTGGCCTCGCGGCAGAACTGCTCAAGCTCGTGTTCCGTCGCCTGCGGCCGGATGATGCGCAATTCGGCTATGCGTTTCGATCCTTCTCCGACGGTCTCTGGTCGAATCGCGGTATGGGGTTGCCCAGCTCGCACGTGCTCGTGGCGTTCGCTGGCGCCTTCGCACTGGCTCGGCTGTTTCCACGCGCCCGCTGGGTGTTTTATGTACTTGCCGCAGGCTGCGCCGTGACGCGGGTGCTGGCGCATGCACACTATCTGAGCGACACGGTCGTCGCGGCCTGTGTGGCGTGGGCCGTGGTGGCGCTCGTTGACGGAATGTCCCGGACGCGCGACGCGTAGGGACGGTATCGGGCGAGGTGGGTGTGCCCTGTTGTCTTCGCCGATCCCAGAGGTGAGAGTACAACATGATCCCGTTGGTACTTCTGGCCGGTTTTCTGGGTGCCGGCAAGACGCGATTCCTCACCGAGCTGGTGCCTGCGCTTGCCGCGAATGGCACTCGTGTGCGTGTCGTGCTCAACGACTTCCGCGATGCATCCATCGATGCATCCCGCTTGGCGGAGTTGGAAGCCCTGGTGACGCCGCTCAATGGCGAATGCGTGTGTTGCGGATCGCTGCGCGAGCTGCTGAACGTGTTGTATCAGGTCCCTGCCGACTCCGGCAGTGTCATGATCATCGAAGCGAACGGAGCGACGGAAACCGACGAGCTCCTGGCTCATCTGACAGCCGATGGGCGACTGCGGCATTTCACCCTGCCGCTGCAGCTCACGGTCATCGATGCCACGCGATGGCAGAAGCGTTGGTGGCACAATCCGCTCGAGCGGGCACAGGTCAGCACGGCAACGCATGTCTTCCTGAACTGGACGCAGCGGGTGAGCGCGGAGCGCCAGGCGCACGTGCGCGGCGCCCTCCAGGAGTTGAACCCCCGAGCGGACCTGGTGTCGAGCGCCGCGTTCGCCGAGTGGCTTCACGGGCTCACCACGCGCGTGGCGGGCACGACGCACCGCGGGGGCGCCGGCGTTGCCGCGGCGGCCCGCACTGAGGTCGCGCACCCTCACGGGCATCCGTTCGGCGCTGCCTCCCTGATGTTGCCCGAGGTCGTTGAGCGGGACGCCTTTCGCCGCTTCGTGCATGAGTTGCCCGAGGCCGTGGTGCGGGCCAAGGGGCTGGTGCGGTTTGCCGACGCGCCGGGGAACATGTACGTCTGGAACAAGCTGCCCGGTCGGAAGGGCCTGCGCCTCGACCTGTCCCGCCCGCATGCCGACGCGCGCCCCACCGGTGTGTTCATTGGTGTCGGTATGCCGGTTTCTGAGCTGGCCGAGCGCTTGGCCGGGCTGGAGATCAGCAGGCGGGGGTAGAACCGGGGCAGGCGACCGTAGGGGTCGCTTTCCTTATCGAGAGTGCAATTGCAATTGCACCACATTTTTTGCTATCGTTCCTCCATGCCAGTGAGCGCGCTCCTCCCCGCCAGTCTGGGCGCGCTCGGCGTCGGGCCCCTGCTCAGCCGCCATGTCCGGCTGCGCCCTCGAGTGATGGCCTTCCTCGACGGCTTCATCGTGGTGTCCATCGGGGGGCTGGTTCTCTTTGATGTGGTCCCGCATGCCCTGGAACATCGGGATGCGGTCGCGGTGCTCTGCATGGCACTGGGCTACCTGGTGCCTGGTCTTGTGGAGCGCATGCTGCGATATGGTGTTCGCCAGACGCATGCCGCCATTCTCTCGCTCGCGCTGCTCGGGCTCGCGGTGCACTCGATGCTGGACGGCAGTGCGTTGGCCCAGGCGTACATGCAGCCAGGCAGTCTGCTGGGCTACGGCGTGCTGCTGCATCAGATCCCCGTGGGGCTCACGGTGTGGTGGGTCCTGCGGGATCGGGCGCGGATTCTGTCGTGGTTGGTCCTGCTCTTCATGGTGCTGATGACGGTGGCCGGCTACTTCGCCGAGCCGACCGTGTTGGCGTGGCTCCCGGAGCGGGCGGCGCTCTGGTTCGAGGCGCTCGTGGGTGGGTCGCTGCTGCATGTCATCGGGCATGCAACGCATGGGCACGGCGACGAGGATGGGCACGAACACGAACACGAACACGAACACGAACACGAACGCGAACACACGCACCATCACGCTCACGGGCAGGCAGCTCGTGCGCGGGGTGTCCCGGAACCCGAGCTGAACCGCAGCAATGGGGCAGGATCCCTGCTGGGGTTGGCGGTCGTCCTC
>CAZPJX010000180.1:0-5063 GCA_964586985.1 uncultured Gemmatimonas sp.
TGTCAACCGACTTCCGAAGATCCCCAGAAACGACAGTTGAAATTCCCCACCCCGAGTTTCACTCCGCGTGTTCGGGATGCGCGACGGGGCGGAGTAGCCCGGCGCGACGCTTTTCCTTGAGGCGGTACGAATCGCCCTTGATGTTCACCGTGGTCGCGTGATGCAGGAGGCGGTCGAGGATGGCGCTGGCGATCACGGTGTCGCCGAAGACCTCGCCCCACGCGCCCAGGCTCTGGTTGCTCGTCAGGAGGATCGAGCCGCGCTCGTAGCGACGGCTGATCAGTTGGAAGAAGAGATTGGCCCCTTGGCGGTCGATGGGGATGTAGCCGATCTCGTCGATGATCAGCAGCTTCGGCTGGGTGAGGAGCTTCAGGCGCTCCTCCAGACGGTTCTCGTAGAGGGCCTTGCCGAGGGAGGCGATCAGGCCGGCCGCGGTCGTAAACATGGTGCGCAGGCCGAGCTCACACGCCTTCATCCCTACGGCCACCGCCAGGTGCGTCTTGCCGACGCCCGGGGGACCGAGCAGCAGCACGTTCGCCCCTTCCGCGATGAAGCGGCCGGTGGCGAGCTCCTTGATGATCTTGGGATCAATCGACGGCTGGAAGCTCCAGTCGAAGGCGTCCAGCGACTTCTGAAACGGAAAGCGCGCCATGCTGACGCGCATGGCGAGGTGCTTGTGGTGCTTCGCGGCCAGTTCGAGCGCGAGCACTTCGTCCAGGAAGTCGGCGTACCCGAGCTCGCGCTTCGCCGCCTGCTCCAGCAGCGTACACAGCTCGGCGTCGACGCGGTGGAGGCGGAGCCGCTGACACGCGGTACTCATACGCTCGAGTTGCGGCGTCGGATGGGCAGCGGTCATGCGACGCCCTCCTCGACGAGGGCCGCATACACGCGGAGGTCGCGCACCGCGACGGCCGCACTCGCGGGATACGCCGGGTCGAAGCGGGGCGGCCCGACGACCGCCGCGCCGCGACCGACCCGCAGGAGGCCGGCATAGTGCGCCGGATCCATTACCACCGCGCCACGGCCGCGTGCCTCATGGCACGCGATCACCGTGCCGCCCGCGAGCATCTCGAAACTCCCGAGCAGCTCGCGCACGACAATGGACTGGCCGACGTACTGCACCGGAACCGAGTATCGGCTCCCCTTCACCTGGACCATGGCGTCGGTGCTCACGACCCGATGCCGCACGCGCTCATTCGCGTACACGCGTCGCGGGCCGAGGGGCGTGAGCGCCTCGTGCGCGAAGCGGTCGGCCGGGCGCTCGTGCGTGGTCCCATGGATCCGCTGATCGGCCACGGTGGTGGCCCACTCGCGGAGCCACTCATTGAGCGCGCCCCACGACGCAAAGCGCCGGCCGGCCAAGGCATTGCGCTGGATGTACTTCACGCCCGACTCGGTCTTGCCCTTGGTCTGCGGCCGATACGGCCAGTGCGCCCACGGCGTGAACCCGTAGAAGCCCGCGAAGTCGGCGTACGCCGGATGCCAGACGACGCGATGGCGCTTGGTCTCGGGATCCTGATCGTGTCGGAGCACGACCGGTTTCGCATTGTCGACGACGATCTGCGCGGGCACGCCGCCGAAATGCTGAAACGCGTGCTCGTGTCCCGCGAGCACGGCGTCGAGCCGCTCGTGCGGAAAGGCTTCGGCGTACACCCGGCGCGAGTAGCTGAGCGTACACACGAACACGTGCGCGACGACCTCGGTCTCCCCGATCCATACCCGGCGCTGCCCGAAGTCGACCTGCGCCTGCTGCCCCGGCGCCGTCTCGAAGCGCACGGTCGCCTTCGGGCGCTGCGCCGCGAGGCGCCACGGCCGAATGCAGCGCAGCACCGTCTGCACGGTGCCCGCATACCCGAAGTGGGCCTGCAACTCGCGGTGCAGCACGACGCTGTTGTAGCCGACTTCCGGCGCCCGCCCCTTGAGCCACGCCTCGTGGGGCGCGAGCAGCCGCGGCCGGTCCCGCGGCGCCCGCGGGCGGTATCCGCCCCGTGCCCGCCACGCGCGCACCGTCTTGCGGTCGAGCTCGTACGCGGCCGCTACCGCAGACACTGACTCGCCGGCCGCCAAGCGTGCCAGCACCGCCTCCACCACCTCCGCTTTCACCACCGCGTCGTCCTCCACCAGAGCCTCGGTGCAGAGTACGCCGCGTCCCACCGCCCTGTCGTCCATCTACCCTCCCGGGTCAGGGGTGGGGAGTTTCACCTGTCGTCAGGCGGGGAATCTCAAATGTCGGCTGACAAGCGGCGCGCGATGAGTCCCGAGATGGCCCTGCGGCTCGGTAAGCTCTTTGGCACTACTCCGGAATGCTACCTGAACCTGCAGCGCAACGTCGACCTCTGGGACGCTACCCGCGGTCTTCAGCGGGAGATTGCGCACATCCAACCTCTCCGCGTCGCATAACGATGCTTGCCGCAGGCGGGCAATATGGTAGCTCGCTGTGCTCGCAACTATCTGAACACTCGCAGCAGAAGCCGTCGATAGGCAAATCGAGACACAGTATAGCGAACCATGAACAAGAAACCCAACACCATCGACTTTCTTGAGTTCCCGGCAGCCAATGTCGAGGCCGTTACAAAAGCAAAAGCGTTCTACTCGACCGCTTTTGGTTGGTCCTTCAAGGATTGGGGAGCCGACTATATCGACACATCTGATAGCGGGCTGGCGAGCGGCTTCAACGCTGATCCTGAGCATCGCCCTGCCAAGCCGCTCGCGGTTATATACGCATCTGACCTCGCGGCTGCGCATAGTGCAGTCATTAAGGCCGGTGGAATGCTCACCAAGGAGACTTTTGAGTATCCTGGCGGCAAACGCTTCCACCTTTCTGATCCGGCTGGAAACGAGCTAGCAGTCTGGTCAGATCGATGATCGCGATGCGGATTCGCCTTCTCGTGTTAGTCATGCTTGTCAGTGTCGCTGGAGTGGCACGCGCGCAGCGCGTCAGACCGGCTGTCGCAGGATGCTACGCGTTCTTCGACCAGGCTGGACGCCCGGCATCCGAGAGCTTGTCCTGGGCGCCGGCGACTGCGCGTCTGGATTCCAGCGGGCGTGCGGTGAAACTGACGCCAAAGTTCGACGAGGGGCGTCAGAGCGGACCTGGCGCGTATCGATGGTCACTTGTGTCCCCTGGAGACTCGGTGCACGTGATGTTCCACAATGGGTTTAGCGGAACCGCGTTTCTACTCGCGCAAGTCCCAAGCGGTGACACGCTGCGCGGGCGGGCGCGCGAGTATTGGGACTTCGGGCCACCGTTCGAGACGGAGGCTGGTCCCGCCAGCGCCGTGCGAATTGCGTGCCCAGAAGGGGGCGCGGGCCAGACCGAGCATTTGATGCCTAGAGAACGCTGAAACTGACGGGCGATGTTCTGACTTGTGCGCGCTGCGCGCGCACTCAAATTTTATCGCCCGCAGCTTAGCTTGCGGCGTGAGACGCCAATCGAACCCTTCGCAAGGAGTCAGGTTTCATCCAATGAAGAATCGCGAGTTCGTCATTGAACAGCACCGGAGGGGAAAGCTGGTTCGCTCATTCACCCCAACGGGGGATGACAGTCGACCTTGGCGTATGGACGTGAATGGAAAACGCTATATGCGGAGCCACGGCTGGGTCTTGTCCAAAATTCTGCCAACACTTACGGAATCATCCATCATCACAACCATAGCTATCGCAAACAATGCGAGCACTGGGCAAGGCGCCTCATCAGGTGAACAACCGGGATGATGGGTAACAGAGAAGTCCAGCAACATGGGTAACACTTGAGAAGGGGTTACCCGCGAATGATGTAGTCCCGTTCGTCGATCTTGGCCAAGCGGACGGTGTTGAGGAAGGAGGACCAGAACCCGTCGCCGGTCTCTTCCAATCCGATCTGGTGGTTCGTGAGCGATTGCGCGATGAACGGCAGGCGATGGTGGAAGCGAAATGTTCCGCTGGTCGTGATCTTCTTTACCGGCAAGTGCCTAAGGTATTCTTGGCCCGGGAGCTGCTTCGGATACGCCCGAGGCGACCTCGCGTAGTGGGCCGACGGCGTCTTCCCATCCAGGTACTCGTGGAGCCGGTCCGTGTTGTCGGTGCGGATGGCCAACGGCAATCCATACTCGCGTCGTTACGGCAAAGCATGGCAGAGAACTTCGAGAAACGAGCCGCTCATGCGGCCTTGCCCGAGGACAATCTTCTCAATCTTCCGTCCACGAAGCCCACGCAGGAGCTGGATTTCGCAATTACAGCCCCTGGTGGGTCATGGACGAACAACAGCTCACATCCGGTTGCTGAAATGCCTGCATCAGCTCACAGGCCGGTACTCGCGGTCCTGAGCTTCAGGCCGGTACGCCGCCGCCGGCAATCCAGCTCACACGCCCGCCAGCTTGCGCACCACCGTTGCAATCTCATCCACACTCGCCTCGTATGGAAATTCAGTGTGAAGTTTGCCATCTCGATCAATAAGATAGAGTGTTGTGGAATGATTCACCGTGTACCGGCCAGCTGATTCCGGTGTCTGAACGATCTCGTACTGCGCTCCATACTGGGCCACCACACTATCAATCTGCTCTCGGGTACCAGTGAGACCCGTAGCGTCGAGATTGAAGTTCCCGAGATCTGCCTTGAGGACTGATGGTCTGTCGCGTTCCGGATCCACGCTGACATACACGACCTTGACAATCTTTCCGGGGTCGCCAACCAGCCTAACCACAGAGCTGAGCTTGGATAGCGTCGTTGGGCAGACGTCCGGACAGTTGCTGTATCCGAAGAAGACAAAGACGATTCGGCCACGCAGGCTTCGTGTGTCGAAAGCGACGCTGTCTTGATCTGTCAATACAAAATCGCCACCATGCTTAACGACGTCAGCAATAACATGCCTCCGCCACAAGTAGCTTCCAGCCACGGACGCCATCACAAGAAACCCTATGATCAAGGCACCTGCACGTCCCCTCACGGCGACATCCGCTGCATGGAACGCACGGGAGCCACGGCCTTGAGGGTGGTTCCGTTGTCCAGTGTGAGCGTCAAGCGCACGGTGTCGCCCAACGCGAGCGGTGCCTGCAAGCTCATCGCCGACGCCTACCCGTTCCGGG
>CAZPJX010000181.1:0-5010 GCA_964586985.1 uncultured Gemmatimonas sp.
ACCATGCCCTCGTAGTCCATCAGCGCGCCTTCAGCCTCTTCGCGCGTGAGGATCGGCACCGACGAGCCTCCCGGGATCACTGCCTTGATCTCGCGACCCGGGAGCGGACCGCCACAGAGATCGTAGAGAAACTCCTTGAATGGGAATCCCAGGGCGACCTCATAGTTGCCCGGTCGGGTGATGTTCCCACACACGGAAAAGAGCTTCGTGCCGATGCTCCTCGGATTGTCCGGACGGCCGAACTGCTTGTACCATTCCGCGCCATGCCTGACGATGTGCGGCACGGCCGTCAGCGTTTCCACGTTGTTGATGGTGGTGGGCTTGCCGAAGAGCCCCGCCACCGCCGGAAAAGGCGGCTTGATTCGCGGATTGCCACGACGCCCTTCCAGTGAATTCATGAGCGCGGTTTCTTCACCACAGATGTAGGCACCGGCGCCGCGATGCACATGCACGTCGATGCGCTTGCCGGTGCCCATCGCGTTGGCACCCAGAATGCCGGCAGCGTAGGCCTCCTCGATGGCCTGCGCCACGCGGGCCACTGGTTCGGTGAACTCGCCGCGAATGTAAATGTAGGCCGTATCGGCGTAGATGGCGTGTGCACCGAGCGCCACGCCCTCGACCAGCGCATGCGGGGTCCAGCGCATGATCTCGCGATCCTTGAACGTGCCCGGCTCCGACTCGTCCCCGTTGCAGCAGAGATAATGCTGCTTGCCGTCGGGCTTCATGAATGACCATTTCATGCCCGTGGGGAAGCCGGCCCCACCGCGGCCGCGCAGCCCGGAGTCCTTGATGAGATTCTGGATTTCGACCGGATCGGTGGCGAGCGCCTTTTCGAGCGCCTCGTAGCCACCGCGCGCACGCCACCCGGCCAGACTGCGGGCTTCAGGATCGCCGAAGTACTTCGAGAGCACCGGCGTTTCGCGCGGGTGCGACGGATGCGGGTAACCCATTACGGAAGCTCCGACAGAATGCGCGGCACCGCTTCGGGTGTCACGGACTCGACGTAGTCGTTGTTGATCTGCACCGGGGTCGCGAAGCCGCAGGCACCAAGGCATTCCACCTCAATGACCGTGAACTTGCCATCGGGACTGGTCAGCCCGAGATCTTCGCAGCCGGTGTGTTCGAGGAATGCCTTCACGACGTCTTCCGCGCCACACACATTGCAGGGCGTGGTGGTGCACACCTGGATGAAGTATTTCCCGACCGGGTGCTGGTGATACATGGTATAGAACGTGACCACGCCCTTCACGTAAGCCGGCGTGATCTCCAGCGCGGCGGCGACCTCTTCCATGCCGGCTTCGCTGACCCAGCCACGGGCGTCCTGCAGCATCCACAGGGCGGGCAGCAGCGCCGCTTGCTTGCTGGGGTAGCGAGCCAGGATGCGGTCGAGTTCCACACGCGCCTCACCGACAAACACCGGCTCGTGCGGTTCGTCCTGATGATGACCGTGGGGTGGTGCGGCGACGATGGCGCCGCCGCTGGCGGAGGGGCCGTGGCTCACCGGTCGATCTCTCCCATCACGATGTCAATGCTGGCGTTGATCGCGATCACATCCGAAAGCAGATGGCCTTCGACCATCTTCGGGATCGCGGACAGGTTCACGAAGGACGGCGGACGAATACGCCAGCGCACCGGCTTCGAGGTGCCGTCGCTCACGAAGTAATAGCCCTTCTCGCCCTTGGGACTCTCGACCGCCACGTAGCACTCGCCGGCCGGTGGACGAGGACCTTCCATCACCAGCTTGAAGTGATGGATCATCGACTCGATGGTACTGGTGGCCTTGTGCTTGGGCGGCAGGATGATGCGTGGGTCGTCGATGTTGATCGGCCCATCGGGCAGGCGCTGAATCGCCTGTTCGATAATGCGTACACTCTGTCGCATCTCCTCTACGCGCACGAGGAAGCGATCATAGACGTCACCCGCTGTGCCGACCGGGACGTCGAAATCGTAGGTCTCGTAGTCGAGATAGGGGAAGTCCTTGCGCACATCGTAGGCCACGCCGGAGGCACGCAGCATCGGGCCCGAGAGACCCGCGTTGACGGCTTCCTGGGCCGAAATCGCACCCAGTCCCACGGTCCGACCGGCCCAGATGGCATTGGTCTCCAGCATGCGCACGGATTCTTCGAGAGTCCGGGTGAAGCCCTTGAGGAATGCCTTGAGTCCGTCGAGCCAGCCGTCGGGGATATCGGCGGCCAGACCACCCACACGCGTGGCGGTGGTGGTCAGGCGCGCTCCGACCCAGCCTTCCAGCAGGTTGTACACGTTCTCACGCTCCTGGAACATCCAGAGGAACGGTGTGAACGCTCCGATGTCCACGGAAGTCGTGCCAAGCCAGACGTTGTGGGAGATGATGCGCGAGAGTTCCATGAGGATCACCCGCAGCACCTTGCATCGCTCGGTCATGCCCACACCGAACAGCCGCTCCGCACCCAGCACGAAGGCAACGTTGTTGCCCGGAGAGTTGAGATAATCCTCGCGATCGGTCCACGGGATGATCTGATTGTACTGACGGTACTCACCAATCTTCTCGAAGCCACAATGCAGGTAGCCGATGTGCGGAATGCAGCGCACGACCGTTTCGCCATCGAGTTCGAGCACCAGCCGCAGCACGCCGTGCGTGGCCGGGTGCTGGGGGCCGATGTTGATGAGCATGTGGTCCGAGGCGAGATCGGGCTCGGGTGCCTGCGCCGACGTCATGGCCACCGCCTGCCCGTTCTGGGCCGAAAGCGCTGCGCGGATGGGCTGACCTTTGGCGTCGAGGCCGCTGGTGCCCAACGCCACTTCGATGGTCCGTCGGGCGCTCATTCGCCCTCCCGCAGATCACCATGCGCCGCCCGATCGGCCAATCGATGCTTCATGTCCTCCGGAAGCGCATCGAAGGCTTCGGCAATCGACAATTCCTCCATCGAGTACCGCGCCTCCGGATTGGCGGACAGCACCTGCCGCAACTGCTCAGCACGCGAGAAGCGACCGCGCAGGGGGAAATCCTTTCGCAGCGGATAGCCTTCGCGGTAGTCCTCCCACAACAGCAGGCGACGCAGATCGGGATGCCCGGTGAATGTGATCCCGAACATGTCGTAGCACTCGCGTTCGAGCCAGTCGGCGCCCGAATAGATGTCCATCACACTGGGTACGTCGAGCGGGCCGCGCTTGGGAAGCTCCACCTTGAGGCGGAGGAACCGGCGATGCAGCAATGCCCGCAAATGCCACACGACCTCGATCGGTCGGGCGGCGTCGCGGTACTCCACGGCCGTCACGTCGACCAGGTAGTCGTAGCGCTCGGTTGGCTCGTCGTGCAACCAGCGCACGATGTTGTGCAGCCCCGCCTTGGTTACGTAGACGATGGTCTCGCCCCAGATGACCTCGGTGCGCAGAATGTCGGCGCCGAAACGGGCCGCCAGCGTGGCCGCCGAGGGGTTGGCCGGTGCACCCAGGCGGGGGACGTTCACCGGTGTGATCGGTGCGCCGTGTGCATCCGTTGCCACGGCGGCATGAACGCTCACGGACAGCGCGCTCGTGGACACATCCGAGGGCTCGGCCTGCGGCGTAGACGCGGTCGGCGGCGTGGGAAGCGGAGCGGTCACGGAGCAGACCGGGTCTGATGGACCGAATTGCCGAAAGGTTCCGACAGTTCGTCGATGCGCGACGGCGGGATGTACAGCTGGCTCGCGGGATCGGGGACGATCTCCACATGGCGCGTGCTGTCCTTCAGGCGCTCCTGCATGACCTTCTTCTGGAGCATGATGATGCCGTGCATGAGAGCCTCTGGGCGCGGCGGGCACCCCGGCACATACACGTCGACCGGAATGATGGTGTCGATCCCCTGGACGACCGCATAGTTGTCGAACATGCCACCCGTGGACGCGCAGGCGCCCATCGCGATGACCCACTTGGGTTGTGGCATCTGCTGGTAGATACGGCGAAGCACCGGCGCCAGCTTGAGCGGGACACGTCCTGCGCAGAGCAGCACGTCGGCCTGGCGCGGCGAATAGCTCAGCCGCTCCATGCCGAAGCGCGAGAGATCGAAGCGGCTCGCGGCCGTGGCCATGAATTCGATGGCGCAGCATGCGGTCCCGAAGGGCATGGGCCACAGGGAGCCGGCGCGTCCCCAATTGACGAGCATGTCGAGACGGGTGGTGATCCACCCATCCTGTGCACTGGCATCGACCGAGGTGATCATCGAGGATGCGCGGCCTTCCGTCGACGGCATCAGTCCCACGTCAACGCTCCCTTCTTCCAGACATAGATGAAACCGACGACCAGAATCGCCGCGAAGACGAGCATCTCTCCCAGCCCGAAGAACGACACCTGGCCTGCCGGACATACGCCATTCACCATCGGAACGGCGCAGGAGAGCTGTCGATAATACACTCCCCACGGAATCATGAACACCGTCTCGATATCGAAGACGATGAAGAGCATGGCCACGAGATAGAACTTGACGGAGAAGCGTTCCCGAGCGTCGCCCAGAGGTGTGATACCGGACTCGTAGGGAATGGACTTCACCGGCGTGGGCTGCGACTTCACCGTCAGGTGCGCGATACCGAGAATCAGTACCGCGTTCAGGACGACAAAACCAAGCAGCAGCAGAACCGGGAGAAAGTTGCGTAGCATCGCGTTGTGGAACTTCCGAGGTACTTCGTGAAAGAATTCACAAAGGGAACCTGCAAGCTATCCAGAGGACCGGAATCTCTCAACGGGAGGCCCATTCACCCGCTCCGGAGGGCGCGCCGCCATCGTGTCGGTTCGGACGCATCCGATTAAGTTCGTTAGCGTCCGGTCCGGCTCCCTCAGCGGGACCCCTTCCCACCCTCCGCCCGACCCGCCACATGGGGCTCTGTTCTGACCGCTGGATCACGCGCATGGCGCGCGAACACGGCATGATCGAACCGTTCGAGGATCGTCAGGTCCGCCAGGGAGTCATCTCCTACGGCGTCAGTTCCTATGGCTACGACATGCGCGTGGCCCGCGAGTTCCGGATCTTCACCAATGTCCTGAACTCCATCGTCG
>CAZPJX010000182.1:0-4912 GCA_964586985.1 uncultured Gemmatimonas sp.
CGATATCGGCACCGGCAATCCAGGTATCGGCCTTGGCACTCACCAGGACTGCGCCAAGGATGGAGTCATCCGTTTCGACGCGGCCGAAGATCTGCTCGAAGATGGGCGCAATGCGCGTGTTCAGGGTATTCACCGGCGAGGCGGGCTGGTCATAGCTCACCAGCGCGATCCCGTCGTGCACACGCAACGCCAGCCCCGTGGCGGAATCATCGAGCAGGAGTGTACCGGGGAAGCTCGTCACGTCCGCTCCAGCACCATGGCGTGTCCAAGTCCACCGGCCGCGCAGACGGTCAGCATGCCGAACTGGGCGTCACGTCGCTGCAGTTCGTGGCTCAGGGTCACGAGCAAGCGCGCACCGGTCGCCCCGAACGGATGGCCAACAGCGATGGATCCTCCCATCACGTTCAGGCGGTCGGGATCCACCTCGCCAACCGGCGTTGCGAACCCGGCACGTTCAGCCCACGACTTCGACGTGAATCCCTGGAGATTGCTGAGTATCTGAGCGGCAAACGCCTCATGCATTTCGATGACATCAAGGTGTGCCAACGTCAGTCCCGCCCGCTGCAACGCGATCGGTGCCGCGATCACGGGGGCCTGCAGCAACTGCTCGCCCGGATCCACCGCCGCATACGCGTAGGAGCGGATGAACGCTAGCGGCCGGTACCCCAACGCCGTCGCGTGCGCCTCACTCATCAGGAGGACTGCCGCCGCGCCGTCGGTAAGCGGTGACGCGTTCCCCGCCGTGACCGTTCCATACTGCCGATCGAACACCGGGGCGAGTGCGGCCAGTTGCTCGAAGGATGTATCGCGTCGGACGCCATTGTCCGTCGCCTGCATCTGTGCGAACTCCGGTGGGATCATTACCGGTGCGATCTCTGCGGCCAGGCGCCCGTCGTCGAACCCCGCGGCCGCTCGCTGGTGTGAACGCAGTGCCCAGTGATCCTGGGCGTCGCGGGTAATCCCATTGAGCTTGGCCATCGTATCGGCGCTCTGCCCCATGGTCTCCCCCGTGCTGGGCTCGGCAATGGCTGGCGTCACCGGCACCAGATCGCGCGGGCGCAGTCGAGACAGAATGGCGAGGCGCTGCGACAGACTCCGTGCCTTGGACGCGGCAACGAGGACTTCACTCATGCCACGCGAATGCAGGATAGGCACCTGTGACAGCGATTCACTCCCGCCCGCTATGGCGATGTCGGCGTGCCCCAGCAGAATCTGGTCGGCCGCATCGGTGATGGCCTGATTGGCTGAGGCACAGGCTCGTCCCACGGTCCACGCCTGCAAGGTTCGCGGGAAGTGCGGGAGCAGTGCCACCTCGCGTGCGATATTCGGTGCCGTGACCGACGGAATCACGGTGCCGAACACCAGAAGATCGGCCAGTGCGCCGTCCAGCGCGGTGCGCTGCACCAACTCGGACACGGCAAGTCGCCCGAGCTCGATGGCCGTATAGTCCTTGAACAGGGTGCCGGAGCGAGCGAATGGTGTGCGCACACCGGCGACGATCGCAACGCGCCGGCCGTTCCCAGAAATGGCCATCCACGAAAGTTAACGGTCCCCGGGCTGCCGTGTGCGCCACTGGGTTGTCCGGCATCACCGTGGCCAACGCCGAATCCGGTTGCCAGGCCCTGTTGCCAGATGCGGATACCGGGGCTGGCCAAGGTTCCGTTCAGGACGCAATGTGCGCACATGGAACCCGTCCCCGCGTGGCGCAACACCACCATGGCCGCACTGCACCGTGAGCCATTCGACATTCTCATTCTCGGGGGTGGTATTACCGGTGCCGGTGTGGCCCGGGAGGCGGCATTGGCTGGCTATCGCACGGCCTTGCTCGAACGGGACGACTTTGCCGCCGGGACCTCTTCACGTTCCTCGCGGCTCGTGCATGGCGGGGTGCGTTACCTGGAGCACGGACATCTGGGTCTCGTGTTTGAATCCAGCCGGGAACGACACCTGCTCCTCTCACTGGCGCCCCACCTGGTCCGCCCGCTGGCCTTCACCTGGCCGGTCTACCTCGGTGCCAGAGTGCCGCGCTGGAAGGTGCGTGCCGGGCTTCTGCTCTACGATGCTCTGGCGCTCTTTCGCAATGTGCAGCGTCACGAGGGCCTCGATGCCGAGGGAACGCTGGCCTATGAGCCAGGCCTGAATCGTCAAGCGCTGGTCGGTGGCGCACGCTACTGGGATGCGGCGACCGATGACACGCGACTCACTCTCGCGAACGCGCAGGCCGCCGCCGACGCTGGAGCCGTGGTGCTCAATCACTGTGGCGCCGTGGCCGGCCTGCACGAGGGAGCGTCGCCGGATGCGCGACTCTCCGGTGTCGTTGCCGAGGACAGGTTCACCAGGACCCGCTTCGAGGTTCGCGCGCGCGTCATCATCAATGCTACCGGGCCATGGAGCGACGCGACGTCGGCACTCACGGGCCAGTCGCGGGGGGCCCAGGTGTTCGGATCGGCCGGCGCGCATGTGGCGGTTCCTCGGCAGCGCATCGGCAATCGCGATGCATTGACCATCGTCTCACCGCTGGATGGCCGGGTGATGTTCGTGCTCCCGGCTGGCGCGCACGCGATCATCGGCACCACGGAGCAGCCGGCGCATCGCGGGCCCGAGCAGATCCGTGCCACGGTCGCCGACGTCACGTATCTCCTGCAGTCGGTCAATCGCATCTTTCCATTCGCTGAACTCACGCTCGATGACGTCATCAGCGCCTGGTGCGGTATCCGCCCTCTCGCCCTCGTGCGCGCGGGAGAGCGCAGCGCCAACGCCGCATCCCGGGAACACGCCATCACGACGCGCGCGGACGGTCAACTGAGCGTCACCGGTGGCAAATTGACCACCTACCGCGCCATGGCAGCCGATGTGCTCCACCATGCACGACAGGCGCTTGGTGCCGCACCTGCCACCGCATCGGCGGCAGGCGCGCACGCGAGCAGCAACACCCCGTTGCCTGGTGGAGACATCATCTCACTGACAGCCGTCACCGCCGAGGCCAGCGGCACCGTGCACGACGCGGCCGTAGGGGAGCGCCTCGCGACCGCCTTTGGCAGCCGATGGCGCAGCGTCTGGAGTTATGTGCAGCGCACCCCGGCCCTGGGCCAGCGCATTGCGGATGACCTGCCCTATCTCTCCGCAGAAGTGGCACACGCCGTCGAGCGCGAATGGGCGTGCACCTTTGCTGATGTGCTCGTACGGCGCACGCACCTGGCGTTCGAGACGCGAGACCATGGGCGCAGCGCAGCCCGTCGGATTGCGCCCATCATGCAGGCGATGCTTGGGTGGAGCGACGAGGAACTCACGGATCACCTCGACGCGTACGATGCAGATGTGGCCCGGATATTCACGATTGACGAGATGACCTGATCGTTCCCTCTCCCAGCGCCCCGCTGGTACGAGCGAGGTCGCCTATGGCGTCAGCAGCACCTTGCCTGCTCGCCCTTCCCGCGCCGCGTGCTCCACGGCTTCATGCACCCGCGCCAGCGGGAAGGTCGCCTCGACACGAATCTGCAGATCCCCGCGCGCCATCATCGCCGTCAATTCGCGATACAACACCAGTTGCTCATCAAACGCCGCGCGCCGGAACCAATGAACCAACCAGAACCCACGCAGCGTGATGTCGCGAAAGATGAGCGAACGCGGTGACAGGCGACTCGACTCGCCGCCGGATGCACCGTAGTGCACGACCGTGGCGGATTCGGTGAGCGCAGAGGCGAGGCGATCCGTCGCTCGACCCCCAACACCGTCGAGGCCGAGCCGAATCCCGACGCCATGGGTAGCCTCGGCCACTCGCGCCGCGAGGTCCGGACCATCGACCAGCACGACATCCCCCCCCCGTTCCACCAGCGGCGCCATCGCGTCGTCCCGCCGTACCACATTCACCGTGCGAAGCCCCATGTGATGGGCTAGCTGGATGACACACTCCCCCACGCTGCCATTGGCCGCGTTCTGCAGCACCCAATCACCGGGCTGCAATGCCACGAACTGGCGGAGCATGAGGGCCGCCGTGGGAGGATTGACGCGTACCATCGCGAGCTGCAGAGGATCGACATCACGCGGAACGGTCCACAGCCGGTGCGCGGGGACCACGAGGTGCGTGGTCCAGGTCCCGAAACCAGGTGGAACCACCACGCGTTCGCCGATCTCGACCTGACGCACACCCTCTCCCACCGCCATGACCGTGCCGACGGCCTCATTACCAGCGACTGCCGGAAGCGCGGGCAGGAGCCCGTACCTTCCAGAGATGGTGTGCAGGTCGGACGGATTGATCGGGGCCGCCTGCATGGCGATCAGGGCCTCACCCGGTCCAGGACTGGGCATCGGTCGCTCGACCAGTCCCAGGACATCCCGCAATACGGCTCCGCGTTCGACGTACTCGACACGCTGCATGTGCGCATCGCTCCCGGTGACTTCGGGCCCGACGCTCACAGGGTCAAGGCACTTCGTCGGCCGAGCGATCGTGAATGGTGAACACCTCCACGATCTGCAGCCTGCGTATGCGGGTCGGCAGTTTGAGAATGGCTTCCTCACCAACGGCCTTGCCCTGCAGCGCACGACCTATGGGGGATCCCATGGTGACATGACCGTCCTGCAACTCGCCGGCATCTCCGAACACGAGTTCGAAGGTTTCGCGCACGCGCGTCTGCGCATCCTCGACGAGCACCCGCGAACCGAGCCCGACCTTGTCCGTCGGGATCAACGTCACGTCGATATTGGCGAGCTTGGTGACCCGAACGGTCAACTGCCCAAGGCGCGCCTGCACGAATCGCTGACGTTCGAGCGCCGCCTTGTATTCGCTGTTTTCCTTCAGGTCGCCGAGTTCGACGGCTTTCCGGATTTCGTGTGGAAGCGTGACGTTCAGCTCGTGTGTGAGCTTCTCCACTTCACGCGCCATCTGAGCGATGAGGTCCTGAAACATACGTGT